>CAMTPG010000108.1 GCA_947074335.1 uncultured Parabacteroides sp. | reverse complement strand
CGAGATTTCTGAATGTGACTGGAGTTCAGACGTGTGCTCTTCCGATCTATCTGTAAGAATTTCCAGTTGATAATCTATTTGTTTATACAAACAAACCATCTCCATCGGATTCACACGTATTGAATCACCCGAAGAGGATAACAAATTACAATCGCCATCAATTACAAATAATATACGATTTTTATCAGGGAAATTAATCGGAACAATTTCGCCGGAATTATAACTATCATAAACAAAACCATTCGAATCTTTAATCCGGTTATTTAAACAGGAAAGATGTTCGTTTGGATACGTTAAATCATTTAATAAAATTGTTTTTTTCATTCACTTAGTATTTATGGGAATAAATGTAACTTATTTCTTTTACATCTTAAGTCATTTGAGGTAATTTCAACACAAAGCGAATCAACGACACAAAAACTTTACCATATTTATCAAGCTTAATTTGTCCGACACCATGAATTTCGCTGAACTGATCGAGCGTAACAGGTTTGCGTGCCACCATATCGGCCAGTGCATCGTCCGAAAAAACGATATAAGCCGGCAGTGATTCGCGCTCGGCAATTTGCTTACGCAGCTGCCGCAGAGAATCTAACAGGGAATCATCCACAGATCCATAATTACGAGGACGAATGGGCTGATATCTACTTGACCGGCCGGCCGGCTTCTGAACCAAATTGTCTGATTCCTCTTTATAAAATGCAAGTTGTGCTTTTTGCTCGCCATAAAGAACACGTCTGCCCAATTCTGTGGATTTCAGTTTATTCTCGTTTATATAATCAATCTCCATATAGCCCAGTTGCAACATCTGATAGAGATATTCTTTCCAGGCTTTGTACGAAAGATCGCGACCGGCACCAAATGTTTTCAATCGGTCTAATCCTTTATTTCTCAATTCTTCGCGCAAGGAGCCGCGCAGCAGATCAATTAAAACAGGCATCCCGATGGTTTCGTTGGTACGAATCATGCCGCTCAGGGCTTTCTGTACCAGCTGACTGCCGTCGAAACGATGTGGAGGATTTTTACACACATCGCAATTGCCGCAATCCTGATCTGTTTCTTCACCAAAATAGCTGAGCAGGATGCGGCGCCGGCAGATATCGGCTTCGCAATAGCGGCGCATGGTTTCCAGTTTTTGCAGATTTGTTTCCTGCTGACCGCTCTCTTCGGCAAAACGGCGCAATAAAATCAAATCGCCCACCGAATAAAAAAGCAGCGTATCGCTTTTCAATCCGTCGCGACCGGCACGGCCAATCTCCTGATAATAATTTTCGATACTTCCGGGCATGTTATAATGAATTACCCAGCGCACATTACTCTTGTCGATACCCATGCCAAAAGCCACGGTGGCACAAACCACCTGCACATCATCTTTGATAAAACTTTCCTGTGCACGGTTCCGGAGTTCGGGCGTTAATCCGGCATGATAAGCCAGTGCGCGAATGCCCATATCCTGCAATTCGCCGGCAAGCATTTCGGTATTGTTGCGCGAAAGACAATAAATAATTCCGCTCTGGTCGCGATGCCGACGGATAAAAGCAGAAATGGTATTGAGCTTTTCACGCTTATTGAGTCCGCGGCGCACGGTAAGCGACAAATTACTACGATCGAAGGAGGAGATAAATACTTTTGGATCCTGCAGATTTAGCTGCGACACAATATCTTGTCGTGTTATTTTATCGGCGGTCGCGGTAAGTGCCACCATGGGCACATCGGGATATTCGGATTTTAGTACGGCCAGTTGCGTATATTCGGGTCTGAAATCGTGCCCCCAATGCGAAATACAATGCGCCTCATCAATCGCAATCAGCGAAATATCCAGTCGCGGAAGCAACCAGTGCAACTCATTCATCAGCCCTTCGGGCGAGATATAAAGCAATTTTATTTTGCCCTGCATACTATGCTGTCGCACGCGGGTACGCTCCTCTTCAGGCATCATACTGTTCAGCATGGCAGCGGGTATCCCGTTGGCTATCAAACCTTCTACCTGATCTTTCATCAAAGCAATGAGTGGCGATACAACAATCGCTGTACCGGGCAGATAGATAGCCGGCAACTGAAAACAGATGGATTTACCACCACCGGTAGGCATCAGCACCAAGGCATCTTTTCGCTGAAGAATTTGCCGGATAATATCGGCCTGAAGCGGGCGAAAAGCGGTATAACCGAAAAAGCGTTTAAGTAGTTGTTCTAATTGTTTCATTGCACCGGGTTAGGTAAAGAACAACAAAGATACATATAGATTATGAATCGGACAGCATGCAGAAGCGAATGAATGAAGAACAGGTTATTTATTTTCACCCTTTCCGCTGATATTTGGATAAATAACCACTAACAGCCGGATGCCGATGTACTGAAAACTCATTGTACAACATGTTGATTATTTATTGTACAACATGTAAGGCGTTCATTGTACAACATAAGGATAACTTGTTGTACAATGAGTTTTCAGTGCACTGACATGCAGGAAGGAGTGCATCGGCATCCGGATAACAAGGCATCGGTATCCGAAAAACAGCACAACTGCCACACTAAAATAAATTCAGCAAATCAGTTATAACAGCCATTTCTTATTTTTTCGAAGCACTTTTCAATATTTATTATCATAAGAGAAGAAAAAAATTGCATAAAATAGTTTTCATTAAAAAATAATTATATATTTGCAACCATAAGATGTATGAAAAAGTTCCGCCAGAGCTATTTTGATTAAACGCTATTTATGTGAGAAACACTTAGTTACAGTTGTACGAACGCCACAATTTCCACAAACTGACAGTTAATCGCTTCTACCATCTTATACAATAACTTAATTACTAATATTCTTGAAAAATGAACGCTAACGTTTTAACGATGAGCTGTAATCCAAAGAAGATGGCAGCAGTTTGTTTGTTGGTTGGTTTGCCCGCCTTTGTGTTTGCAAATAATCCGACCGAGACAAACAGAGAAAGAATTGAACCAATCATCTCATCTGCGATGATTACGCAACAGGCCAGACAAATCTCGGGTGTTGTTACAGATGCAAAAACAGGTGAAACCATTCCCGGTGCAAACATCCTGATTAAAGGTTCGGCTACCGGAACAAGTACCGATTTTGATGGAAACTTCTCACTCGAAGTGCCTGATGGTGCAATTCTGGTTGTTTCTTACATCGGCTATCTGAATCAGGAGGTACCGGCATCACCAAACATGACAATTCATTTACGTGAGGATTCGCAGGCACTTGATGAAGTGGTTGTAGTGGGTTACAGCACACAGAAAAAAGAGAGTCTTACTGGTGCATTGCAAACCTTAAAATCGGAAAAACTTACCGATATCACCACGCCTTCGGTAGAGAACATGCTGAACAGCAAGATATCAGGTGTTTATGTAGCACCCGGTTCGGGACAGCCCGGAGCAGGTGGCGCCGTTGTGATTCGCGGTAAAGCTACGTTGAGCGGAAGCTCGGCTCCGCTTTGGGTTATCGACGGTGTAATTGTGGGCAGCGGTGCCGGCGATCTGAATCCTTCGGATATCGAATCGATGACAGTTTTAAAAGATGCTGCTTCTACGGCCATTTATGGATCGGAAGGTGCCAATGGTGTAATTTTGGTGACTACTAAATCGGCTAAATCGGGACAGATTACTTTGAATGCGACTGCAAAAATGGGTATCAGCCGGTTAAACAACGGAAATCTGCAAATGATGAATGGTGCCGAACTGTATGATTATTACAGCTCGTTTGCCAATGCAGAACAAATTTCATTCCCGCGCTGGAACAGCGATTTGCGTAGCAGCAACTTCGACTGGTGGGATCTGGCCACACATACCGGATTTACACAGGATTATAATATTTCTCTGCAAGGTGGTTCGGATACCATGAAATCGTATTTCTCGTTAGGCGTTTACGATGAGAACGGTGCAGTAAAAGGATATGATTATAAGCGTTATAACTTCCGTTTCAAAGTAGATTACAATCCATTTAAATGGTTAACTATTCGTCCTTCGGCTTCGGGAGCCAAACGTGATATCAAAGATCAGCAATATTCGGTGGGTGCCATGTATTCGATGTTGCCATGGGATAATCCGCTCGACGAAAACGGAAATCCGGTTAGTCATCGCAATCCGGACTGGGTAAACAGCAACTCTACCAACTATTTATATGATCTGCAATGGAATAAATCGAAATCTACGGCTTATGAGTTTATGGGTAGTATGGATTTTGATATTCGTTTTGCAAGCTGGCTGACTTTTACATCGGTAAATAACTTCAAATGGAATGGTTATTATTCAAATTCGTACACTGATCCGCGTTCTAATTCGGGTAGCGGCGTTCAGGGACGTATTTACGAATACCAGAGCAACACGCAACGATTGTATACCAACCAGTTATTAAAATTCAACAAATCGTTCAATAAAAATTCGGTTTCGGGTTTACTGGGATACGAATATAATGATCAGTCGGCAAAAGTAATTTCGGCTACCGGAACCGGTTTTGTGCCAGGATTCGAAGTGCTGGATGTAACGGCTTTGCCTGAAGCGGTGGGCGGTTCGTTGAACGAAAGAGCAAAACAATCGGTGTTCCTGAAAGGATTATATTCGTTCGATAATACTTATATGATCGAAGCGATGGTACGTCGCGACGGTGCGTCAAACTTTGGTGAAGATGCCAAATGGGGTACATTTTATTCGTTTAGCGGCGGCTGGAATATGCATCGCGAAAAATGGTTTACCGCACAGTGGGTGGATCAGTTGAAATTACGTGCGTCGTATGGTACAATGGGTAACATGCCGGGGGCTTTATATCCGCAGTACGACTTGTATTCGGCTTCAGTAAATTATGACGGCATTCCGGGATTATTGATTTCGCAGATTGGTAATAAAGATCTGACCTGGGAAAAGACAAAAACACTGGGTGTGGGTTTCGACCTGAATTTGTTTGAAAACCGTCTGTTCCTGAATTTCGATTATTACGATAAAAACACGGACAACATCTTGTATCAGGTGCCTATTTCGGGGATTACCGGCGTAACGCGTATCTGGAAAAATGTGGGCGAAATGAGAAACCGTGGTATCGAAGTAACATTGGGAGGCGATATTATCCGTACCAAAGACTGGTTATGGAGCATGGATTTCAACATCGGTCATAACCGCAATAAACTGAAAAAACTCTATGGCGATGATCCGAATATGGAGCTGATTGCAGGCGATGGTTCAGGTATTGCCGGTTCGGTAAATAAACTGCTGAAACCGGGACTTACTCCGGATGCATTCTACATCCGCGAATGGGCGGGCGTTAATCCGGAAACAGGTGCGCCACAATGGTATACAACGGCAGAAGATGGCGATCGCGTAATTACTGAAAATTATGCCGAAGCAGATCAGGTAGTATTAGGAAAATCTATTCCGGATGTATTCGGCGGATTCAGCACTACATTAACCTGGAAGAATATTGATTTCAATGCCAACTTCGGTTATTCGATCGGCGGTAAAATCTATAACTATTCGCGTCAGGAATATGATTCGGACGGTGCTTATACAGACCGTAATCAGATGAAATTGCAAAGCGACTGGAGCCGCTGGGAAAAACCGGGCGATATCGCAACGCATCCGGTAGCGAGTTACAACAATACGGTTTCTGCCAATTCAAATAAAGCCTCTTCGCGCTACTTGGAAAATGGCGATTATCTGAAATTGCGTTCGCTTTCGGTAGGTTATACCTTCTTTTTGCCACAATATTATATCAAACAGGCACGCATTTCATTCTCGGGTGAGAACCTGTTCTGCATCACAAAATACTCAGGTGTTGATCCTGAACTTCCGGCATCGAACGGAGCAGTGATGAGTACAACGGGAGCTTCGGTTTATCCTTCTACGCGTCGCTTTATGTTTGGATTGAATGTAATATTTTAATTAGTAAGAATTTAGAATTATGAAAAAGATAACTCTATCCGCTTTGGCGGTTGCCGCATGCCTGATGACATCATGCGATATAGAAAGATTTCCCAATAGCTCGTTGTCGACCGATCAGATTACAGGCGACCCCGACGGTTCATTACAATATATGCTAAACGGCTGTTATGCACAGCTTAAAACCTGGTCGGATCCGATGCATCGTTGCGGCGAATATGCCGGCGATAATATGATGATTCGCGGTACATCTACCGATGCTTTTTACGAGTTTATCTCGTATGCCCGTACCCCCAATAATTATCGTTTGCAGAATTTCTGGGATTACGGCTACAAAGCCATTGCACAATCTTCGAACATTATTAAAATGCTTGAAGAGGGACGAAGCGATGATATCGACAATAAAATCGGCGAATGTTATTATATCCGCGGTATGATGTATTTCTATTTGTGTCGCGCTTATGGTCGTCCTTACTATCAGAATCCGGAGAAAAATCTGGGCGTTCCGATTGTAAATGGTACGCCGGATGATGTAAATAATTTGCAATTGCCCGATCGTGCAACTGTAAAAGAGACTTACGAACAGGCCATTGCCGATTTGAAAAAGGCTGAATCACTGATGACACAGGACAATGGTCCGGCTTATGCTTCGAAAGAGGCTGCACAAGCTATGTTGTCGCGCGTTTATCTTTACATGAGCGGTACATACAATGCGCCCAATTCGGAATATGCGCAAATGGCGATTGAATATTCGGATAAAGTGATTAATTCGGGTAAATACAATTTATTGCCACGCGAAGATTTCATGAAATACAATACATTCGTACCTGAAAATAATGCAGAATCTATCTTTGTGGTTAAACGTAAAGCTTCCGAATTTTCGGGATTTGACCATTATTATGGTATCGGTGGTATGTATGGTGTAATCGGCGGAATGGGCTGGGGCGAAATGTATGCCAGCGCAAAATACCTGAATTTATTGAATGAAACCGGACGTAACGACTGGCGCGAAGACAGCTATAAGATTGTAGATGCACGCGCTGCCTTTATCAATCCGAAATATACGACGGATAATAAAGAGGTATTCCGTTTTATCAAAAATGTATATACAGCCGATGGCGTACAGACAAATTACAATTATGTACAGGCTGATTTGGTGCGCAACGGCAATGCTTTATCATGTACAGAGGGTGAGAATACGTATACTTTAACTCCGGTTGATGCAGAACAGGGCTATTACAGCATTAAATACGAAGATGGCAATACTTATACAGGTGTGCTGGATAATTACATTGCTTTGAATCGTGTTTATCCGATGTTCTATATTGAAAAATGCTCGCGCGAAGGCGAAGATTCGCATCTGCACTCACCTGTTATCAGTCGTCTGGGCGAAATCTACCTGAACCGTGCCGAAGCGTATGCCAAATTAGGAAACTACAGCGCTGCCCTGACAGATCTGAATACCATTCGCGAACGCTCGATTATTGGTGGCGGTTATTCTGCATTAAATGCTCAAAATGCCGGCACATTAATTGATAAAGAGCGCCAGTTGGAATTGGCTTATCAGGCCGAACGCAGTTATGATGTATTCAGAAACGGCGAACCGCTGACGCGTCATTTCCCGGGTCCGCATCTGGCTATGGAAGAGGTTGCTCCTGTTGATTATCGTGTGGTTTATTTTATCCCGCAGGATGCAATCAATTCATATGCAGGCACATTAACACAGAATCCTACATCAAATTAATCATTTTTGATTAGAGACAATAATCATTATTGCTAAAGTAAAGGCAAATCCTTTTCGAGGGATTTGCCTTTTTTAATTATAGATTGCAGAGACTTTTGATATTATAGATTATATCCTATTAAAAATGGAAATATGAATTAAGACAGTTTACTATCTTAATAAACATATATTTATAGATCCGGGATTTAATTGTTTAAAAACGAAATGCATTCAGAATCTTTTAATCGACAATCAAATACGGAATTATGAATCTTTACATTGAATTCAATGATGACGATGTTAAATCATTAAACAATAAATTTGAGAAATGAATGTCAAAATCCAATGCTCATGCAATCCGCTTGTAATAAATGATATATTAATCAATTATTA
>CAMTPG010000107.1 GCA_947074335.1 uncultured Parabacteroides sp. | reverse complement strand
TTCTGGTTATCGATTTCGAGCGTGGCACCATCGTACAGCGACTGGCTGATGGTGATGTTCACATTATATTCGAGGATCAGATCGGCATTGATGCTGTTCATCTGTTCATTTTTGATCGAATCCTGACGGGCAATTTCATCCAGTTCATCCTGTGTGAGGATGTGCGGTACAGAGAAATCTTCATTATCTCCGCAGCTTGACATCGCACCCAGAAGGGTTGCGATGCAAGACATATATAAAAATATCTTTTTCATTTTACTACTTTATTCAGGTTATAAACTTGTTGATTAGAGACCCATGTAACCTTCGTTCTGTTTCATGGCGATATTCGATTCGAGTGCCGATTTCGGGATTGGGAAATAATCCCAGTGTGTTTCGGTTGTCGCATCTTTACAGAACCATGATTTACCATTGAAAATGTTACGGCCGTCGCCCATTTTGAAACGGATCAGATCCTGACGACGATGATGTTCGCCAACAAATTCCCAGGCCAGATCATCCAGTAAACCACCCATAATAATATCGGCACCGCCTTCGTTTGTTACGATGTAAGATGACGGATCCCAGTTGGCATAACCTTCGCAAACATATTCGCGGTGACCGTAATCGTATTGGCTGCCGCCTTTAAGCTGTGCCACGGTACGGGTTGCTTTAGCCAGTGAATCGAAAGAGCGTTTACGCACTTCGGTTACCAGATCGGCAGCAGTTTGTTCGTCGCGACCCAGACGCAGCAGACATTCGGCTTTGATAAACATGGCATCTGCCAGACGGAAGAAAGCCACATCATTACCATAAGTTCCGGCATCGCCGCCTACAATTTCACTTTTCACAAAACGATAACCTTCCTGCTGGTAAGCGCCCGGATTATCGATAGAGTGTACACGCAATGAATAGTTCAGTACGCCCTGACCTGCCCAGTCGTCGTCCGAGAAAGGAATCGGATCGCCGGCCTGCGGTGTATAGCTTTCGCCGTCTTTAATTGCATAACGCTGTACGCCGCCTGTCCAGGTGTCAGCTAAGCGATTATCAGCTTCATCATACGATTCGATGAACTGCGGCACGGCACAACTGCCGTTCCAGGGAGCTCCCGAATAGCCGTAAGCTGCAGCACCTGCACCTACCAGTGCTTTATTTACCAGGTAATTGTGCGATGCATTCTTTTTATCGAGCGGCAAAGCAAAGATTACTTCAGGCGAAGAAGATATATCGGCTTTGAAATTATCCAGATAATTGGCTGCCAGTGCATAACCACCTTCGTTGATTACTTCATTTACTTCGGTCAATGCTTTTTCGTAATACTGCGTATCTGATGTACGGAAATAAGAATTGTAATTCAGATACAATTTAGCCAGCGCCATATTGGCTGCATAGCGGTTTGGATAACCGTGTACTTTTTTAGTACCCAGCTCATCTTTGATTGCATTGAACTCGGCTACACAGAAATCGAAAATCTCCTGCGCATTTTTCTGCTCGGGCAGATAACCGGGTTCGGTTTTCTGTGTTGTTTCGAGCGGCACATTACGGAATGCATCCAACAACAGGTAATAGTTCATGGCACGCAAAAAGCGCATCTGAGCCTGAGCTTCACCTTCTTCGGGTAATACATCCAGACATTTGTTGGCATAGCCGATGCCTACATAGGCATAATACCACATACCGTCGATATGTCCCTGACTGGAATTCCAGCTGTGTTTGTGCATCGGAATGTAAAGGTCGCCCCAACCCACACCGATACGTTTCGGTGTCATATACAGGTCGGTACATTCTTCCATCAGGTCGAAATAACCATTCCATCCCCAGTACAGGAAGCGGAACTGGGCGAAAGCTTCACCCATCATATATCCAACTACCTCTTTATCGTTTACATCAATTGTTTCGTCGGTCAACTGATCGTAGACAGTTTCTGTCAAATCGGTGCAGGCACCCAGTGAGAGCAGCGATGTAGCTGCAATACCTGCTATTATATTTTTAAATCGTTTCATAATTGTTTTTCAAGTATTGTTTAGAAATTAACGTTTACACCAAATGTGAATGAACGCAATGTAGGATATTTATCACGGTCGTCGATACCGGGAGCCAGGAAGTAATTAGATACTTCAGGGTCGAGACCCGAATAGCCCGAAATCGTGAACAGGTTCTGACCTGATACATAAACACGTGCAAACGAGAGATATTCGCTGATAGCACCACGCAACGGCAAGGTATAACCCAGTGTGGCATTAGCCAGTTTCACGAAGTCGCCTCTTTCGATATGATCGCTCCAAACACCCTGCGACATGGAGTTCGATAAACGAACCTGTTGCTGTGAGCCGGTTACGGGATCAATTACCGGAGCGCCTGTTACATCGATAGCACCATACCAGTTAGCTGCAGATTTCAGACGGTTGTAAGCAATTGAATTGTTTTCGTAGAAAGCACGCTGTGTATTCAGGATATGGAAACCGAACTGACCGGTAAACTGCAGGTTCAGATCGAATCCTTTGTATTTGAATGTATGTGCCCAGCCTGCATACACTTTGGGTAAACCGTTACCCAGACGCTGACGGTTTGCACGTTCGTTATATTTAGTATCGAATTCTTTAACATCCCAACCGCCATTGCCATCTGATACTTCAACCAGAACAAAGCCGTCTTTGCTTACACCTACTGATTTCAATCCCCAGAAATCGCCCAGACGATGACCCACTTCCATACAGTGTGTAGAAACTGAGATCGGATCGCCTACGCCGCCTACTTCTTTAAAGTTTTCGGTTTCGTACAGATCATTCGACAGACTTAACAGTTTATTGCGGTTGTGCGACAGTGTGAAGGTTGTGTTCCATTCAAAATCTTTGGTTTGTACCGGAATGGCATTCACCATAATTTCCACACCGCGGTTACGCATTTCGCCTACATTGGCTTTGATCCAGCCATACATATTTGGCGGAACCGGTACGGCATAATCGTACAACAGGTCGTCGGTCTTTTTATTATACACATCGATTGTACCGCTTAAACGTCCCTGCAGTACGCCCCAGTCTAAACCAACATTCCACTCTTTTGTTTTTTCCCATTTCAAATTGGGGTTCGGATTCTGTGCAACAGCCAGCGAAGGTGTCCAGATACCGCCCTGACTTAAATGCTGTCCGTAAGCATCGTAGTTGTAAGTGGTAAGCGACAGATAAGAGCTGCCCGGAATTACACCTGTTACACCATAACCCACACGCAGTTTCAGGTTACCCAGCCAGGTAAGATCCTGCATGAATTTTTCGTTAGTCACTGTCCAACCTGCTGATGCAGAAGGGAAAGTACCCCATTTGTGGTTCGTACCGAATTTAGATGAACCTTCGCGACGCACACTCACTACCGCATTGAAGCGATTATCATAGCTGTATGTGGCACGACCGAAGAAACCGATCAGTTTATCATCATTCTTATAAGAACCCATGCTTGCCACATGATCATCATCTTTCAGATAAGTACCCTGTGCCAGGTTGTTATATAAATACGATTCGGAAGGGAAATTACCATTACCCGCGCTGAAACCATCGTATACATTATACAAATAACTGTAACCCACTAAAGCCGAGATTCGGTTTTTCTGAACCGAGAAATCATAACGTGAAGTTACCTCCAGGTTATCGTGGCGTGAGTTTGAAGATGATTTTGAAGCCCAGCCTCTGCAATCAGCAACTGTCTGACTGTAATAATCGCTGGTATAATAGGTCTGACCTGTTGCATTATTCTGACGCAGCGACAACAACATATTGGTTTGCCAGCCTTTGATCGGCTCTACCGTAATGTTACCGGTTGCCTGTACAAAATGCGAACGGGTATCACCAATCAGCTCATTCTGAATAGCCACAGGATTATAATACTGGAAGCGGCTGAATTCTTCGTAATAGCTGCCATCTTCGTTATAAACCGGCGAAGAGGGATTATGAATCATGGCCTGACGATATACATACGCATTGTCATTGTTGGTATGTTTATGGTTGCCATACAACAGGTTTACATTAAATTTCAGGATATCTTTCAGCGCATACTGTGTGAAATCCAACTGCATTTTCAGGTTACGGTTATCACTCTTACGCATGATACCATCTTCCTGATTAAATGTGATATTGGCGGCATACTGCGAATTCAGACCACCACCGTTTAAAGTTACCGAGTGATTCTGTTTGAATCCGTTTTTGCGGGTTACCGCTTTCAGCCAGTCTGTATCGTAACCATCGTAGTTGTAGTTAGTCAGACCATAAATAATATCGTGTGTATCCATGAAGTCGGCTGTTTTATACCAGTTCGACAAGGATACATAACCCATATAAGAAACGCTCGACTGCATTTCGCGGCGACCGGTTTTTGTTGTGATGATGATTACACCATTGGCACCACGTGTACCGTAGATCGCGGCAGCCGATGCATCTTTCAATACATCGATAGAAGCAATATTTTCGGGAGCAACCGTTGTTAACGAACCCTCAACGCCGTCTACAAGCACAAGCGGAGAAACATTACCTGTCAGTGTAGAAACACCACGCAGCATAATGCTTGAAGTAGCATTCGGATCACCCGATGAATTGGTAATACTCAGACCGGCCACTTTACCTTTGATCAATTCGGCGGCATCACCGATTTTACCAATGATAAAATCTTCGGATTTAACACTCGATACGGCACTGGTTACATCGCCTTTGCGCTGTGTTCCATAACCGATTACCACAATTTCGTCTACCATCTCGGCATCATCTGCCAGGACTACGTTAAATGAAGTTTTGTTTCCTACCGGAACTTCCTGCGTTTTGTAACCGATATAAGAGATTACCAGTGTGGCATTCGGATTACGCACATCGATGGTAAAATTACCGTCGATATCCGTTACCACGCCATTCATGGTACCCTGTTCAATTACGTTGGCACCAATGATTGGTTCGCCGGTTCTGTCTTTTACTGTTCCTTTAACAGTAATCGCTTTTTCATGAACAATTTCAGTCTTTGTAATTTCAGCAAGCTCAGTGGCGGCAAAGGCCGGACTGGCTCCGCCTACCATAGCAGTAAGCGAAAGGCATGCAGCGGCTTTCCATAAGCTTTTACCGAATACAACTTGTTTAGCAAGTGTTTCCATATTCATTATATTATTAAAGGTATTATATAGTTTATTCGTTATTCGAGTGTATGGTTAATTCACCTTCCATTCAATAATTCCGCCTGATTTACCCTGCTGCAACTGAGCTGCAATCTTCAGGGCTGTGGTTTCAACCGGTTTAAAGTCAAGATGATTATAACAATCCTTTTTTACCTGATAAGCTGTGAGTGGTTCTACCTCTTTCCAGGTATTTCCGGCTTTATAATACAGTTTCCAGCTTTCGGGTACACGATAATCGCCATCATAATGATCGAAATCCAGCCAGTATACCTGCACATTCGAAACTGTGTATGGTTCATCAAATTCGTAAGCCAGCGACTCTTCGGTACCCTGGCACAACCACCAGTAATGATACGGTTTCGAAATATCCGATGAGCTGACAGGTTCCCACTGATCATTAGCACCCCACGCCAGTGTTTCTATCGAGGCCGATTCGGGTGCATCCTTCTGGATCGGAGCCTGAATCATCAGGGTTTTGGCTTTGCTGGCAATGGTTTGTGCCGGCTTGGCGCGTGCATAATCGGGGGTTTCGGGAATCCAGACTGCCATTTTGCCGGCTCCGCGGTTATTCCAGGTAGAATAAGGCACGGCTTTAAAGTCTACATCCGCTGTGGTTCCGTCGGGATTCAGGGCTTTGGCCGTTCCGCTCAGGGTAACAACACCGTTCAGGAGGTTTTCTTCGTAAACAGCATGCATCTGTGTCTGATCCGGAATGAATTTATTAAAAACGGTTTGATCGGGCTGATCCTGAGCTTCCAGACAATAAATAACCGGACCTCTTTCGATAGCCAGTTTGCCACGGTTATCGGTCACGTTTTGATGAGCTTTGATGCGGCGCACCTCCATCGGGAAATGCAGCTCCACCTGATCGCCTGATTTCCATTCGCGAACCAGTGTGGCATAGCCGTCAACAAGCTCGGGACGAACCGTTTTTCCGTTTACGGCAACTGTATATTTTGCGGTTTTCGAAGTATAAGTATAAAGATCGGTAGGAACAGGCGATTCCTGTGCCCAGCCCGGAATACGCAGACGTATAGCAAACTGCTGTGCTGTTTGCGGCTCGATTTGCAGTTTCACACCGCCATCCCAGGGATAATCGGTGATTTGTTTTAACTGCACGGCGTTCGAAGCCGTTGTAATATCGGCATCGCCCTGAATATAGAGATTTACATAAATATCATTGCCCTGTGTGGCATACATATAATGAGGAACAGAGGCCACAAAACGGGTAATATTACCCGGACAGCAGGCACAACCGAACCAGGCCTGACGTTCATGCTGGCCCTGCGACTCTAACGGATTATCGTAGAAGAACTTATCGCCATCCAGTGATACACCCGAAATCACGCCGTTATAGAGTGCACGCTCGTAAACATCGGCAAATTTGGCATCGCCAGTGGCCAGAAACATGCGGTGATTCCAATATACATTGGCAATCGAAGCGCAGGTTTCGCAATATCCGGTATGATTATGCAGTTCGTATTCGGGACCGAAGCCTTCGCCCTGCGGACGAGAGCCGATACCGCCGGTGATGTATAATTTTTTAGAGGCCATATTTTCCCAGATGCGGTTAATGGCATCGAAGTAAGCCGGATCGTTGGTCAGTGCGGCCACATCGGCAACACCCGAATATAAATAACCTGCACGCACGGCATGTCCCACAATTTCTTCCTGCTCCAGAATGGGCATATGATCCTGACTGTAGGCATTGAGGCGGTGACCGTCGGTTCCGCGACCGGTTTCTTCCACAAAATAACGCGCCATGTCGAGGTATTTTTGTTCGCCGGTTACTTTATAGAGTTTCGCCAGCGCCATTTCGGCAATCGGATGACCCGAAGGCACATGTTTCTGCCCTTCGTTGGGACCGAACACCTGACAAACCAAATCAGCATTTTTCAGGGCTACATCCAATAAAGAGCGTTTTCCGGTAGCTTCATAATGTGCCACGGCGGCTTCGTAAAGATGACCACTGTTATATAACTCATGACTATTCAGTCGCTCCCATCGCTGGCGTCCCCACCAGCCCGAAAGGCGGTAACATTGATTAGTCACACAGGTAGTCAGATAACCATCCGGTTCCTGCGCCGCTGCAATCAATGTAATTACACTATCTAAATAAGCATCTAATTGCGGATCATATTTTACGGCCAGCGAATAAGAGGCACCTTCGATAATCTTATACGGATCTGTATCATCGAACGAAAAATCGCCCTGATGTTCACCTTTTATTAATCCGCCGGCAAGCGCGAAATTATCAAAGCGTCCGTTTTTCTCACATTCATGAAATGCAGAAGGAATAGAAACGGTACGATTAGTTTCAATGCGTGGCGTCCAGAATTGGTCGTTCAAATGTACTTTTGTAAATTTGACCTCTTGTATAGGTGCTTGTGGCGGCGAATAACTGCTATGGCAAGCAGTCATACCCAATAAGGTAAGACAACCAAGAATTATTCGTTTGTTCGTTTTCATAAGAGCTTTCGTGTTTCTGTGTGATATTAATGATGGCAAATCTAATGGATCAAAGATGATTTGAATAAAAATAAAATCCATTCTGATAGAAATATCGTATAGTATGCTAAAAAACATAAAATACATATCATGCTGTTTTACTGTTATTTATAGCATTTTTTAGATTATACTTTTATCTATTTAGACAATAGTTCGATTCTGCATTTCTTAATTTTTTTGAAACGAAACGATAAATACATTCGTTTTTCATAATCGTTAACAAACGGAGACATTCCGATTAAAAAGAAAGCCTGAAAACAGACCTGCAGTCTTTTCATTTTAGTTAAATCTTACAATAAGTACCAAAAAACAGAGTAAAATCGTACAATCCTGTATAGATCGGAAGAGCACACGTCTGAACTCCAGTCACATTCAGAAATCTC
>CAMTPG010000106.1 GCA_947074335.1 uncultured Parabacteroides sp. | reverse complement strand
AATCAAAAGATATGATGATACAAACAGACGAAATCACAAATGCCATGTATGAAGAATCGGCAGCTTTCATCCGCTCAAAATTGGAAGTGGTGCCCGAAACGGCTATCATTCTGGGCAGCGGCCTCGGCACACTGGCCGATCAGTTGCAAAATCCGGCAGTCATTGCTTACGCGGATATACCGAACTTTATGCGTTCTACGGCAACCGGCCACAAAGGCAATCTGATTTGCGGCACTTTGGGCAACACCCGCGTGCTTGCCATGCAGGGCCGGTTTCATTACTACGAAGGATACAGCATGCAACAGGTTACCTTTCCGGTGCGGGTTTTGAAGCAGCTGGGTGTAAAGAATCTGCTTGTATCGAATGCTGCAGGCGGCATCAACAGCAGCTTCAAGGTGGGCGATCTGATGATCATCCGCGATCATATCAATATGATGCCCAATCCGCTGATCGGACCGAATAATGCATTGTTCGGCACCCGTTTTCCGGATATGACGCGTGCTTACGATCCCGAATTTATAAAAACCATGGAGATGCTGGCGCTCGAACATCGCATTCCGCTGAAGAAGGGTGTGTATGTGGGACTCACCGGTCCGTCGTTTGAAACACCTGCCGAATATGCCTTCTATGGCCGTGCCGGCGGCGATGCCATCGGAATGAGCACTGTACCGGAGGTGATTGTGGCGCGTCATGCCGGTTTACGCGTATTCGGGATGTCGGTAATCACCAACGAAGGTTATCATTTTGCCGACGATTTTGTGAACGACGGTGCCGATGTGATTGCGGCAGCCAACAAGGCTGCACAGATCATGACGACACTCTTTTCCGGACTCGTTCAGCGCATCTGAAAATGCAATAACAATTGCCTTGCAAAGGGATTTCAATTGCTTTGCAAAGGGATTCTGATTGCTTTGCAAGAGATTTTTTCTTTTTTTGCAAGGCAATTTCCAACGGATTCGTTTATCTTTGTTATTAAATACCTAATTTAATTTAGTTCTGCTTACAATATGAAAAATTCCAGAAGAAATTTCCTCAAAACCAGTGCAATGGCCGGTATCAGTGCACTGATGATTCCGGAAATTGCCAAAGCGGCGGTAACGGCTAATCCGATATTTCGTAAGAAAAAGCCGCAGGTAATTACCCTTAAACCGGACAGTGTAATCCTCTTTCAGGGCGACTCGATCACCGATTGCGGACGTGATAAAACTAACAATCAGTGTAACACCATCGAACAATTGGGCACCGGCTATGCACTCTTTACTGCATCGCAGATCCTGACCAATTATGCAGCTTTGCAGCCCAAGATTTATAATCGTGGCATCAGTGGCAACAAAGTATTCCAGCTGCGCGACCGTTGGGAGATGGAATGTCTGGCGCTTCAACCCGATGTGATAAGTATTTTGATCGGTGTAAACGATTACTGGCATACGCTGACCGGCGGCTACAAAGGTACCGTAGAGGTTTACGAAACCGATTTGCGCAATCTGATTAAATATACAAAAGAAAAATTACCAAACACACAGATCGTACTTTGCGAACCTTTCACACTGAAAGGCGGCGCAGCCATTAACGAACCGCAATGGTTCCCGATGTTTGAAGCCTATCGCGAAGCAGCACTGAAGCTGGCAACCGAATTTAAAACCATCTTTGTGCCTTTCCAGGCCGGATTCGACGAAGCAATGAAGGTGGCCCCTGCCCGATACTGGTCGTACGACGGTGTTCACCCCGACCTGCCCGGCCGACAGCTCATGGCGGATATATGGCTGGAAGCTACCGGATTAAAACAAAATCCGCTCTAAAAGGGATTTCAGGTTGTGAAAATTCTTCAAAAAAAGCAGATCGGTTATTTGGAGAATTAAAAATTAGCGCTATCTTTGCACCCGTTAACGCGAAAGTAGCTCAGTTGGTAGAGCATAACCTTGCCAAGGTTAGGGTCGCGGGTTCGAGTCCCGTCTTTCGCTCCAAACGGCAAGAGAGCGGTAAGAGACCGCTTTTTTAATGTACTGAAAAATGCCCGGGTGGCGGAATTGGTAGACGCGCACGTTTCAGGTGCGTGTGTCGCAAGGCGTGCAGGTTCGACTCCTGTTCCGGGCACTATGCGTAGGTGGTGAAATTGGTATACACGCTACTTTGAGGGGGTAGTGCGGGTTCCCGCGTGTGAGTTCGAGTCTCATCCTACGCACAAAAATTGAGGAGTTATACCATGTATGCTCCTTTTTTTATATCAAATAAAGATAAAAAAATAAAAACCGGTGGTACAAATCATCACTTTTCAATTTTAACTATTTTGAAATTTGAGATTTATGTGTAACTTTGTGCCCCGTAAAGAAGAGAAACTCTATTAGAATCTTCGTTTTTGTTCATGATGCAGTGCAAGAAAGGGAAGACAGATAGCAGGAGTTGACTTATATTTCGTAAATTAAAAAGAAAGATTAGCAATGTCTAAAATTTGTCAAATTACCGGAAAGAAAGCAATGGTTGGCAACAACGTTTCTCACTCAAAAAGAAGAACGAAACGTAAGTTTGATGTAAACCTGTTTACTAAAAAGTTCTACTGGGTAGAACAAGAATGTTGGGTTAGCCTGAATGTTTCAGCTGCTGGCTTGCGTACTATTAACAAGCTAGGTTTGGATGCAGCAATTAAAAAAGCTGCTGAAAAAGGTTATTTAAACGCTTAATTTGAGGAGGAAAATAAGAAATGGCAAAGAAAGCAAAAGGTAACAGAGTTCAGGTTATTATGGAGTGTACTGAACACAAAGAAAGTGGTATGCCGGGAACATCTCGCTACATCACTACCAAAAATAGAAAAAATACAACTCAGCGATTGGAGCTTATGAAGTACAATCCCATTCTGAGAAAGATGACTTTACATAAAGAAATTAAGTAATAAGGAGATTGAACAATGGCAAAGAAAGCGGTTGCAAGTTTTAAGAAAGGTGATGGTCGTACTTATTCTAAAGTGATCAAAATGGTTAAGTCTCCTAAAACAGGTGCTTACATCTTTCAGGAAGAAATGGTTCCTAACGAAGCTGTAAAAGATTATTTCGCGAAATAATTAAGCTTATCATAATATAAGAAAAGGATGTGTCTGGTTGCAGATGCATCCTTTTTTGTTAGTGGCTATTTGTAGATTCTTATAAACGGGTGTAGTTGTTTATTCTCGTTTCCCGTTTTTTCTTTCTGTGATTTGCATTGGCTATCTACGTTTAATACACGGACTCTTCCGCTTCAGGTTTCACAGTTTATTGCGGCATCTTTGCTTGATGCTGCACGATTTTTCAATCCTTTTTTCTATTCTGCATTCCTGATATCGTCAGCTCACCTGTATCAATCAGACTTTTGCTATTCTGATGCAGGTGTTTTATTTTTATAGGATATTTCCAATGATAAAAAGATTACTTTTTCCGAAAACTTCATGTATCTTTTATGCCTGCGAGAGTAAGTCAATCCCGAATATTTTTCTATTTTTGTAGGATTGATTATCAGTTTGGGTAAATGGTTCGCCATGAAAACAGCCTTTGATATAAAATGCATTAAATAATAAACAAAATAAATTATAAAGTCATGAGATTCGATGTATCCTGCACTGCACTATTGTCTCGCTTGCAATCCATTAGCAAAGTAATTGCGTCTAAAAATTCATTGCCTATTCTGGATAGTTTCCTGTTTAACCTCGAAGGCAACCTGCTTACCATTACTGCCTCGGATGCGGAAACGCGTCTGGTAACAACAGTTGAGGTGATGAATGCACAGGGATCGGGGCTTTTTGCAGTTTCGGCCAAAATACTGCTGGATCCGCTGAAAGAGCTGCCCGAACAACCTCTGACTTTCGCTATCGACGATAATAACCTGGAAATCTTTATCCATTTCCAGAATGGTAAATATAATTTTATCGGTCAGAAGGGTGATACTTATCCGCAGCAAAAACCGCTGAATGATAATGCGGTTACTACCCGGGTTGATCCGCAGATGTTGCTGAACGGTATCAGTCGCTCACTCTTCGCCACTGCCGATGATGAACTGCGCCCGGTAATGAACGGCATCTATTTTGATTTCCATACAGATGATCTGACATTCGTGGCATCCGACGGCCATAAGCTGGTGCGTCTGCGCAACCTCTCGGTAAAATCGGAAGAGCGTGCATCGTTTATCCTGCCCAAAAAACCGGCAAATCTGCTGAAAGGATTGCTGGCTAAAGAGGAAGATGTACTTACGTTGAAATTCGACGATAACAATGCCTATATCAAATGCAGCAACTTCGAAATGGTTTGTCGCCTGATCGAAGGCCGTTATCCCAATTACAACAGTGTGATTCCGCAGGAAAATCCGTTTAAGGTAACCATCGAACGTACCGCTTTCCTGAATGCACTGAAACGTGTATCGGTATTCTCGAATCCCGCAAGCAGCCTGGTTAAACTGCAGCTGAAAGAAAATGAGATGCAGATCTCGGCACAGGATATTGATTTTTCTACTTCGGCCGAAGAGCGCATTTTATGCAATTTCGGCGGAACTGAACTGAATATCGGCTTTAAAGCTACCTATCTGATCGAGATCCTGAACAACATCAACTCCGACGAAGTGGTGCTTGAACTGGCCGATCCTTCGCGTGCCGGTCTGATTGTTCCGGCCGAAAACGAAGAAAATGAAGATTTGCTGATGTTGCTGATGCCTATGATGTTAAACGATTAATATACAAGCCATGCAACTCAATCTAAAAAATCCGCTTGTATTTTTCGATTTAGAAACTACCGGTATCAATATAGTGAAAGACCGTATTGTGGAAATTTCGTATGTGAAAGTATTCCCGAACGGCAAAGAAGAGGTAAAGACACGACGCATCAATCCGGAGATGCCGATTCCGGCAGAATCTACTGCCATTCATGGCATTACGAATGAAGATGTAAAGGATTGCCCTACATTCAAAGAGATTGCCAAATCGCTGGCAACGCAAATTGAGGGGTGTGATCTGGCAGGTTTTAATTCGAATCGTTTCGATATCCCGGTACTTGCCGAAGAGTTTCTGCGTGCCGGTGTGGATATTGATCTGAACCGCCGGAAATTTGTGGATGTGCAGACCATCTTCCACAAAATGGAACAGCGTACGCTGGCTGCCGCTTATAAATTTTATTGCGATAAAAGTCTGGAGAATGCACACAGTGCCGAAGCAGATACTTTTGCCACATACGAAGTACTGAAAGCACAGCTTGACCGCTATCCGGATTTACAGAACGATGTAAATCATCTGGCTCAGTTTTCGAGCTATGGCAATAATGTAGATTTTGCCGGACGAATGGTTTACAACGACAAAGGAGAAGAGGTAATTAATTTCGGTAAATACAAAGGACGTTTGGTGGCAGATGTACTGAAATCGGATCCGGGTTATTATTCCTGGATTATGAATGGTGATTTCTCATTGAATACCAAGAAGATGCTGACCGAAATTAAGTTACGCGACTTTAATATGAAATAGAGATGAATAATTTTGAATTCAGTAATCCGGTTAAGATTGTGTTTGGAAAGGGCATGATTGCCCGTCTCTCCGCATTGATGCCCGAATCGGCCAAAGTGCTGTTGGTTTATGGCGGCGGAAGCATCAAACGCAATGGTGTTTATGCACAGGTTACGGAAGCGCTGAAGGGATTCGAAGTTACCGAATTTTCGGGCATTGAGCCCAATCCGCAATATGATACCTGTATGCGGGCAGTTGCACTGATCCGCGAAAAGAAACTGGATTTTATCCTGGCTGCAGGTGGCGGCTCAGTGATCGATGCCGCTAAATTTATGGCCGCTGCGGTCTGTTTTGCAGGCGATCCGTGGGAGATTTTGACTAAAGGAGGCGAAATTAAATCGGCGCTGCCTGTGGGAACCGTTCTCACGCTGGCAGCTACAGGCTCGGAAATGAATGAGCGGACGGTAATTTCGCGAGCCGAAATGGATCGCAAACTGGGATTTGCCAGTCCGAAGATCTTCCCGCTTTTTTCGATACTGGATCCGGAAGTAACCTACTCACTGCCTCCCCGACAAACGGCAAACGGCGTTGTGGATTCATTTATTCATGTAACCGAACAATACCTGACCTATCCGGTAAACGCAAAAGTGCAGGATGCTTTTGCCGAAGGATTGATGCGGGTGATTCGCGAAGAGGGACTTCGCGTACTGGATGAACCGGATAATTATGATGTCCGTGCCAACCTGATGTGGGCGGCTACGAATGCGCTGAATGTCTGGATCGGACTGGGTGTACCGCAAGACTGGGCTTCGCACCGGATCGGGTATGCACTGACGGTGCAGTTCGGACTGGATCATGCCGAAACACTGGCTGTGGTGATGCCGGGCGTGATGACCTATATGCTGGAACAGAAAAAGAGCAAACTGGCACAGATGGGGGCTGCCATCTTCGGCATAACCGAAGGCACTGAAGAGCATCGTGCTTATCAGACGATTGATGCCTGCGAAGCTTTTTTTCGCCGGATGGGTATAAAGACACGCCTGCATGAATATGGCATTACCGAATTTGATTTGGATAATCTGGCCGCTCCCGTTGATGAAATCGGTTGGAAATTGGGCGAACATCAGAATATCGACAGTCGCGTTGTGCGCGAAATTCTGGCTTTACGCCTGTAAGAGGTATTAATTTGCAAGATATGGAAAACGTATTAAAAAATAAACATATTGTTTTGGGTATCACCGGAAGTATTGCAGCCTATAAGGCCGCTTATCTGGTACGTGCCCTGGTGAAGAAGGGTGCCGAAGTGCAGGTGATCATGACTCCTGCCGGCAAAGAATTTATTGCCCCGCTTACTTTATCCACACTCAGCAGCAAACCGGTGATCAGCGAATTCTTTTCGAATCGCGACGGTTCGTGGAACAGTCATGTGGATTTGGGACTTTGGGCGGATGCCATGCTGATTGCTCCCGCTACGGCAGCTACTATCGGTAAAATGGCACAGGGCATTGCCGACAATATGCTGATTACAACCTATCTGTCGTGTAAGGCTCCGGTATTTATCGCGCCTGCCATGGATCTCGATATGTTTGCCCATCCGTCTACACAACAAAATCTGGACCGGCTGCGTTCGTTTGGTAATCAGATTATTGAACCGGGCGAAGGCGAACTGGCCAGTCATCTGATTGGTAAAGGTCGTATGGAAGAACCCGAGATAATTGTAGCAGCGTTGGAAGCCTTTTTCTCCCAAAAACAACAGCTCGAAAAAAAAAAGATTGTAATAACAGCCGGTCCCACATATGAAAAGATAGATCCTGTACGTTTTATAGGTAATTATTCGTCGGGGAAGATGGGATTTGCACTGGCTGAAGCCTGTGCTGCTCAGGGTGCAGCGGTAACATTGATTGCAGGTCCTGTTGCTTTACAGACGCAGCATCCGGCTATTCACCGCATAGATGTGGAATCGGCCGACGAGATGTATGCGGCTGCCATGAGTTCTTTCCCGGAAGCCGATGCAGCAATTCTTTGTGCAGCTGTAGCCGATTACAAACCGGAAACAGAAGCAACAGAAAAAATAAAACGTGAAACCAAAGGAGAAATGACATTGAATCTTGTTCCGAACCGCGATATCGCGGCTGCTTTAGGCGCCGTGAAACGTCCGGATCAAATTCTGGCCGGATTTGCTTTGGAAACAAACAACGAACAATCGCATGCCGAAAGCAAATTAAAACGCAAAAACCTCGATTTCATCGTATTGAATTCGATGCGGGATGCGGGAGCCGGCTTTCAGCATGACACCAATAAAATTGATATTATCGATGCGGACGGTTCAATTATCCGTTATCCGCTAAAACCGAAAAGTGAAGTGGCGTTCGATATTATCGATCATTTAGCAATGTTAGTAAATAAATATGATTAAACGGATTCTTGTACTTGCCCTGTTTTGTGTGTTTGCCACCGGCATGCGTGCTCAGGAAATCAATGCCCGCATTACGGTAAATTCGGATAAAATCCAGAGCACCAACAAGCAGGTATTCACTACGCTTCAAAATGCACTGACCGAATTTGTGAATAATAAGAAGTGGACAGATGCCAC
>CAMTPG010000105.1 GCA_947074335.1 uncultured Parabacteroides sp. | reverse complement strand
TGGGTGGCTGTTTATCTGGAAGAGACTAAATTTCAGGATATTTATCTGAATCAACCGGCCAAGTTTACACTCGATGCCTTTCCGGGCATGGAATTCAGAGGTAAAGTTTATTATATCGGTACAAATGCAGCATCCGAATTTGCCTTAATTCCGCCCAATAATGCATCAGGCAATTATACCAAAGTAGCACAACGTATTCCTTTAAAAATATCTGTCGATGAAGTTACCGGCAAACATGATACACATACCATGCCGCGTCTGGTTTCGGGCATGTCGGCCACGGTTTCAATTATAAAAGCTAAACCATGAGCATTTCCAGCCAGTCGGAAATGGGTGCCAACAAATGGCTCATCTTAATGAATGTGATGATTGGTACCTTTATGGCGGTTCTCGATTCGACCGTTGTAAATACCGGTCTGCCCGTTATGATGGGAACATTAGGCACCAGCATTAATACAGCCGAATGGATTTTAAATGCTTACCTGCTGGCCATGGCCAGTATTTTGCCTGCGGCTGCCTGGCTGGCCGACCGGTTTGGTTTTAAAAAGATCTATTTACTTTCGATCATTGTTTTCACATTCGGATCTTTTATGTGCGGTAATTCAGACAGTATCAACGAATTGATATTCTGGCGGGTTATCGAAGGATTGGGGTGTGGAGCGATTATGCCGGTTGGTATGGCTATCATTACCAATGCATTTCCGATCGAGCAACGCGGTCTGGCTCTCGGATTCTGGTCGATTGCATCTGCAACATCCATTTCTTTCGGGCCCTGGATTGGCGGTTTTATCGTGGATAATCTGAACTGGAATTACATTTTCTTTTTGAATGTGCCTGTCGGTATTATCTGCATATTTCTCACGATTGTACTTCAGAAAGAATATAAACTGCCAATCAGTAATAAATTCGATGTGCCGGGTTTCTTTACATCAAGTATATTTCTGCCTTTATTTTTATATGGTTTATCGCAGGTCAATTCATCTACTAATACACAGGGTTGGAGCAGTCCGCTTGTGTTGGGATCCATGTGGCTTTCGGCCATTTTATTTATCCTGTTTATTTTCGTAGAGTTGCGATCGGATCATCCGATCATTAACTTACGTTTGTTCAAGGATAAGATCTTTTTATGTTCGAACATTATCTTTTTTGTATTTGGTATCGCCATGTTCGGCAGTACGTTCCTGGTGCCACTTTATCTGCAGGATAATTTAGGGTATACGGCAACTCAGGCGGGAATGACTTTTATTCCGCGTGGAATTATTCAGGGTATAATATCGCCGATAGCCGGAAGAATGTCTCAAAAAATAGATGCCCGCATTCTGATTTTCACCGGATTAATTCTGATGATTATCAGTTTTTACATGAATACGCAGCTCTCTTTTTTAACTACCGAATGGTTTGTTATTCTGTTTCTCTGTCTGCGTGGTGCGGGTATGGGTATTTTATTTACGCCATTACTTACTATTTCACTGAATAATATCAAGAAAGAATTTATTGCCGATGCATCGGGGTTAACCAATATCGTGCGACAAATCGGAGGTAGTGTGGGCATTGCTGTTTTTAGTTTTATGTTAACCACACGCACCACCTATCATACTCAACGTTATAGCGAACAAATTGATTTTTCGGGCGAAACATATCATCAGACCATTGGCAGACTGACCGATTACATTCAACATGTGGCAAGTGCATCACTTGACCATGCTGAAAAAGTAGCTGAACAATTGATTATAAAACATGTGGAACTGGAAGGAAATATCAGCGGTATGAATGATGATAATTTTATTGCATACTGGGTTTTACTGTTGGCATTGATTCCGGCTTTCTGGCTCAAAATATCAAAAAATAAATAATACATTACATAATGAAACATTACCTGTTATTCTTATTGATTTGTCTGACTATTCCGCATTCGGGATATGCGCAAAATAACTCGACATTGACGGTAGATGAAACCATTCAGCGTGTAATCGATACTTATCCGTCGGTCAGAGAAGCCGAAGAGGCCATATCGGCTGCCGGTTATCAGATCCGAATGGCAGAAGCTGCATTTTATCCGATTGTAAATGCCGCTACTTCTTATCGTTATCTGGATCCGAACGAAATTATGACGTTCGAAAATAATCGTATCCCTGTTAATCCGAAAAGTAATTATAATGTAAATTTATCTGTCAATCAATTGATTTACGATTTTGGAAAAAACCGGCCCAAAATAGAAGCCGCAAAACTGAAAGAAGAGGTTTCCCGCATTCAGCAAAATGAGATTTTTCAGGCGTTGTCACTGAACACGGTACAGTTATATTATATGAATTGTTTTGCCCGTCAGGCTATTCTGATAAAAATACAGGAAATGGGCGATTACGAAGAGATGCTTCGCCAGGTGGAAGTGCGTACTCAATCCGGCTCTTCTACCGATTTTGATCTGTTGAATACCAAAGTGGGAAAATCGGCGGTAAAAACTCAGATGACCGGTTTAACTGCGAATCTTCGCTCACTCGAAGTGCAGCTATCCGTGCTTGCCGATACACTGATTACCGAAGCCGTGCCGCTGGATGATCAGTTTATGCTGCAGCGACAATTACTCTCGCTCGACGATTTGCTTGAAACAGCTTATGCTTCGCGCCCTGAAGCGCAAATAGCCGGCAAGCAGGTTGCCATTGCCGAACAGGAAGAATCGGCTGCCCGGCGCAGTTTCAATCCTTCGCTTGATTTTGCCGGCAGTCTGGGCGGACGAAACGGATATCCGAATTATCTGGATCGGATGAGATTTAATTATGAAGTGGGTGTTCAGCTTTCGGTACCGCTTTATCAGGGCGGCCGGCGTAAACAAACCAATGCACTGGCACGATCGGCCTACAACACAGCGTTATATCGCCGCGAAGTGATTGTGAAACAACTCACACAGGAGGTGAGCGAAAATTATTATACCCTGATTTCTGATCTGGATAAAACCGAACAACTGGCCTTTCAGGTTGAACTGGCAGAACAGGCTTATGAGCAGGCAAAAGTAAATTACAGTGCCGGCTCAATCACCAATCTGGAGCTGTTAACAAGCTCTACTAATCTGTCGGCCAGCAAGCTGCAATTGCTTCAGGCACGCATTAATTATATTGTCAATTTTTATAAGCTGCGTGTCAGTATCGGTGAGCAAATCTGGTAGAATTTATTACATCTGAACGGATTAAGCCTCTTTTTTCTTACAGAATCGAACTTTAACTGAAAAAATGCGTAGTATTTACAAAATAATGTGTAATATTGCCATGCAATTAATAACTAAATGAAGAACTAATGGCATTAACAGGTTACATATATTATACCTGGGCATTGACAATGACCCCTTGGGGGGTTTAATATATCTTTCACGCAAAGGCAGCGACCACGTCCTGTTTTTGGCAATCTTTCTGATTGCACTTTTTCCTGTAAAACTTATTTAACACATTATTCACTGACAAATCCGGGCGCAGTCCGTTTTGTCATAAAAAATAGTACTACTGATGAAAGTATTAAAATTCGGCGGAACATCCGTAGGTTCCGTGAATAGTATCCTGAGTGTAAAGAAAATAGTGGAGGCTGTAGAAGAGCCGGTAATTGTCGTTGTATCTGCTTTGGGCGGCATAACGGATAAACTGTTGCGAACGGCCGATATGGCATCGAAAAGTGATGTGGCTTATGAGCGCGAATTTTCTGAAATTGTTACACGCCATCTCGAAGTAATAGAAGGTGTTATTCCCGATGACAACTTACGTAAAACGGTTCAGAAAGAGGTGATGAGTTTGCTGGACGAACTGGGGAATATATATAAAGGGGTTTATCTGATCAATGATCTGTCGCCCAAAACCAACGATGCCATTGTGAGTTATGGTGAGCGTATCTCTTCGCTGATTGTTTCGAATGTAATTGCAGAGGCTAAATTATATGATGCACGCAAGTTCATCAAAACACTGAGCCAGTTCAATAAACACATCGTCGATTTTGACAAAACCAATCAGCTGATTCAGGAAACATTCAGCGAATTACCCAAGGTTTCGCTCGTTCCGGGCTTTATCTCATCGAACTCCGAAAATGGTGAAGTAACCAATCTGGGTCGCGGCGGATCTGACTATACCGCTTCGATTCTGGCCACGGCGCTGGATGCTTCGATCCTGGAAATCTGGACCGATGTGGATGGATTTATGACGGCTGATCCGCGTGTGATCAGCAATGCTTATGTGATCGACCGCCTTACATTTATCGAGGCCATGGAGTTGTGTAACTTCGGTGCCAAGGTCATTTATCCGCCAACAATCTATCCGGTTTATCATAAAAATATTCCGATTCGTATCTTAAATACCTTCAATCCCGAAGCTCCGGGCTCTTACATTTCGAAGGAGAAAAGTAAAGAAACGGGTAAGGCTATGATTAAAGGTATTTCATCAATCAATGATACCAGCCTGATTACGGTTTCCGGTCTGGGTATGGTTGGCGTGATCGGTGTGAATTATCGCATCTTTAAAACACTGGCTAAAAGCGGTATCAGTGTGTTTATGGTTTCGCAGGCCAGTTCTGAAAATAATACCACCTTTGCCGTACGTAATGCCGATGCCGAATTGGCAGTTTATGTGCTGAATGATGAATTTGCACTCGAACGTTCGCAGGGCGAAATCAATGATATCACAGCCGAAAAAGATCTGGCTACCGTGGCTATCGTAGGCGAAAATATGAAACGTACGCCGGGTATTGCCGGAAAACTGTTTGGCACACTGGGACGTGCAGGTATCAGCGTGATTGCCTGTGCCCAGGGCGCTTCGGAAACAAATATTTCGTTTGTTATCAAGCTCAAGTATCTGCGTAAAGCGTTGAACTCGATTCACGATTCATTTTTCCTTTCCGAATATAAGATGTTAAACCTTTTTATCGCAGGCGTGGGAACCGTAGGCGGCAATCTGCTGGAACAGATTCGTAACCAACAGCCCAAACTGATGGAACAAAACGGGTTGAAGCTGAATGTGGTAGGTATCGCGAACAGCCGGAAAGCTTTGTTCTCACGCGAAGGATTAAATTTGGAGAATTGCATTGAAGAGTTGAAAGCAAACGGCCAGGACAGCTCTCCCGAACTGATGAAAGATGAGATTCTGAATATGAATATCTTTAACTCGGTTTTTGTGGATTGTACGGCCAACGAACAGGTTGCCAATCAATACGAAACTTTGCTGAACAACAACGTCTCGGTGGTTGCTGCCAATAAAATAGCGGCCTCTTCTTCGTATAAAAATTATATCGAGCTGAAAGAGACTGCCCGTCATCGCGGTGTTAAGTTTTTGTTTGAAACCAATGTAGGTGCCGGACTGCCTATCATCAATACAATGAATGATCTGATTAACAGCGGCGATCATATTCTGAAGCTCGAAGCTGTTTTATCGGGTACACTGAACTTCATATTTAACACGATCAGTGCAGAAATTCCTTTAAGCAAGGCCATTCAGATGGCTAAAGAGGAAGGTTATTCTGAGCCGGATCCGCGCATCGACCTCAGCGGAAAAGATGTATTACGCAAACTGGTTATTCTGGCACGCGAAGCCGGCTATAAAGTTGAACAGGAAGATGTAAAATGCAACCTGTTTATTCCGGCGACTTATTTTGAAGGTTCTATTGACGATTTCTGGCAAAACATCAAAAAGATGGATGCTTCGTTCGAAGATATGCGCCAAAAAGTGGAAGCTGCAGGCAAGCGTTTACGCTTTGTAGCCAAAATGGATCAGGGCAATTGCGAACTGGGAATGCAGGAAGTCGATGCACATCATCCTTTCTATGAATTGGAAGGAAGCAATAATATTATCATGATTTCAACCGAACGTTATCATGAATATCCTATGATTATTAAAGGATATGGCGCAGGTGCCGATGTAACGGCGGCCGGCGTTTTTGCCGACATTATTTCGATAGCCAATATCCGATAAGCGTTTTTTACCTTAAACAAAAAGAATGAAAAGTATCATCATATTAGGTGATGGTATGGCCGATGAACCTGTTGAAGCGCTGGGCGGAAAAACGCCGCTTCAACAGGCGCATACGCCATACATGGATCTGCTGGCTGCACAAGGTGTGACCGGCCGGATGAAAACTGTTGCCGATGGATTTCATCCCGGAAGCGAAGTTGCTAATATGGCCGTGCTGGGTTATGATATGCCGACAGTGTACGAAGGTCGCGGTGTATTGGAAGCAGCCAGCATCGGTTATCAGTTGCAACCGGGCGAAATGGCCATGCGTTGTAACCTGGTTTGCATCGAAGGTGATCTGTTGAAAAATCACTCATCCGGACATATCTCCACCGAAGAGGCTGATGAATTGATTCAATACCTCAATGCCGAACTGGGAACAGACCGGATTCATTTTTATACCGGCGTTTCTTATCGTCATTTGCTGGTTATTAAAGATGGCGATAAACGACTGGATTGTACACCACCGCACGATGTGCCGCTGAAACCTTTCGAACCGCTTTTGGTGAAAGCCGAGTGCAAAGCAGCTGAACCAACTGCTCAGTTATTGAATGATCTGATTTTACGTTCGCAGACTTTGCTGCAAAATCATCCTGTCAATCTGAAGCGGATAGCTGCCGGCAAAGATCCGGCAAACAGCATCTGGCCATGGTCGCCGGGATATCGTCCGCGTATGAAAACACTGCAGGAGATGTACGGATTCGGAAAAGGTGCCGTAATTTCTGCCGTCGATCTGATTCGCGGTATCGGCGTGTATGCCGGACTCGATATCATTGATGTCCCCGGCGCAACCGGTTTATACGACACCAATTACGAAGGAAAAGCCGCTGCTGCTCTCGAAGCTTTGAAAACGCATGATTTCGTATATCTGCATATCGAAGCCAGTGATGAAGCCGGCCATGAGGGCGATGTGGACCTGAAGCTCAAAACCATAGAATATCTTGATAAGCGGGCTGTCGGTCCGATTTATGAAGCATTGAAAACCTGGGATGAGCCGGTGGCTATCGCAGTTTTACCCGATCATCCCACACCCTGCTCCATCCGTACGCATACAGCCGATCCGGTTCCGTTTCTGATTTTTAAACCCGGCATTACGGCTGATGAAGTCACGCATTTTGATGAGTTTTCGGTGCGTCAGGGAAAATACGGAATTTTAGAACAGGATGAATTTATAAAAGCATTAATATGAAATATTACAGCACAAACCATCAGGCACCTTTGGCATCGCTCGAAAAAGCCGTTGTAAAAGGATTAGCCGAAGATAAAGGATTATATATGCCGACCGAAATCGCACGCATTCCGCAAACGGTAATCGACGGCTTAAAAGATAAAAGCTTTCAGGAAATTGGCTGCCTTGTGGCCGGTTATTTCTTTGGTGATGATATTGATAAAGAAACACTCGATCAGCTCGTTACCGATACACTCTCTTTCGAGACTCCCGTTGTTGAAGTAAACGACAATATCTACAGCCTGGAACTCTTTCACGGCCCTACACTGGCCTTTAAAGATGTGGGCGGTCGTTTTATGGCCCGCCTGCTGGGTTATTTCATTCAGCAACAGGGATTAAAACAGGTAAATGTGCTGGTTGCCACCTCCGGTGATACGGGAAGTGCCGTGGCAAACGGATTTCTCGGTGTTCCGGGCATCCATGTATATGTGCTTTATCCGAAAGGAAAAGTGAGTCCGATCCAGGAATGTCAGTTCACCACACTGGGACAAAACATTACGGCACTCGAAATAGACGGCTCATTCGATGATTGTCAGGTATTGGTTAAATCGGCTTTTATGGACGAAGCCCTGAATAAACACATGATGCTTACTTCGGCTAATTCCATCAATGTAGCCCGCTTCCTGCCGCAATCCTTCTATTATTTCAATGCCTATGCCCAACTCGATCGCATCGGTCGCGCCAATGAACTGGTCTTTTCAGTGCCCAGCGGGAATTTCGGAAACATCACCGCCGGACTCTTTGCCCATCGCATGGGATTGCCTGTAAAACGCTTTATTGCAGCCAACAATCGCAATGATATTTTCCTGAATTACCTGAAAACAGGCCGGTACGAACCGCGCGCCTC
>CAMTPG010000104.1 GCA_947074335.1 uncultured Parabacteroides sp. | reverse complement strand
TTCGCGAAGATCTGACCTATCAGGATGTGCAGGTGCGTGGTACAAATACAAGTAGTGGTTATTCGGGAGTTATTTTATCGGCGCTGTATATGCCACGTAATGCCGAAGTATATAATGCTGACGGATCGTATGGAGGAACAGCTCCCAGCGATCAGGCCTATATCAATCAATATGGCAGCAATTATGCTGATATTCATGGAGATGTGGTGAATCCGATGCGTACTTTGCGTGCCGATTATAATTCGAATCATAACTCGGTATTAACCTCTTCTACCTTCCTTGAAATTAATGAGCCGATAAAGGGATTGCGTTTTTATTCGCGTTATACCTATAAAATTACTAATTATTTCCAGCGTTATTACAGTCCGCGCCGTCTGGAGCCCGGTAAACCATCCAATAATAATGAATTATCTTATTCCAGCTCACGCTCACCGGAATGGAATTTCGAGAATACATTGACCTATGAGCGCATCTTTGGTCGCAACAACGTTTCGCTGATGGCTTCAACTACAGCCAGCGATTATAAATACAGAGCCTTTTCAGTGACTGGTCGTGATTTCGAAAATGAAGAAGAGGCTTTGATGTATTTTGCACAGGCCGGAACTATTGATGCTCCGAACGATTATTATCAGAGCGATCGTAATGTTTCTGTGGTGGGACGTGCCTCATATAGTTATGCCGACCGGTATTTTGTAACCGGTTCATTCCGTCGCGATTATGCCGGACGTTTGCCAAAAGGACATAAATATGGTGATTTCCCTTCGGCTACTGCTGCCTGGAAATTAACATCAGAGCCTTTTATGCCGAAGCTGGACTGGCTGAATATGATCAAGTTGCGTGCCAGCTGGGGCCGTATCGGTAACCTGGGTTCTATTTCATACGGATATGCTTATCCGATGCTGACATCAATGGGTGGCGGCGATAGCGGCGGTCAGATTGGTTCGATTAATCCGATTTATATCGGTATGTACAATGCCATTGCTTACAATGCAAATCTTACCTGGGAAACATCGGAACAGCTCGACTTAGGTCTGGATCTGGTGTTCCTCAATAATCGTCTTTCTGTTACGGCCGATTATTTTGATAAAAAGACAAAAGATCTGATTAAAGAAAAAGATGCCGGCTGGACAAACAGCATCGGTATCAGTCCGATGTTGGTTAACGACGGCGAAATCTCAAATCGCGGTGTCGAATTAACTGTAGGATGGAATGATAATGTGGGATCGGTTAATTACTGGGTAACTGGTAATATGGCTACATTACGCAACCGTGTAACCAATATCGGTGAAGCCGATGAATATGGAAATAAACCGGTATGGACCGATGGCGGCGATTTTCGCGGAACTCTTTATCCTTTCCGTACGGCCGAAGGAAAACCATTGTACTCCTATTATCTGATTAAATCGGATGGTGTATTTCAGTCGCAAGCTGAAATTGATAATTATGTCAACGCCAATGGCGAAAAAATCCAGCCTAATGCGCAGGTAGGCGATTTGAAATTTATCGATGAAGACGGTAACGGTACTATCGGTTCCGAAGATAAAGTATTTATGGGCAATGCCATGCCAAAGATCACCTATGCTTTTACCGGCGGTGTAACCTGGAAAAACTTCACGTTCAATTTTATGTTGCAGGGTGTAGGCGGTGTGAAACTGTTTAATGCACAGAAATTTGCCACATTAAATGAATCGACTGCCAATTTCAACCGTTCGCGCGATATCCTGAAAGCTATCAATGGCGGAACAAAAGAGGTGCCGCGTATTTCGGCTACCGATGCAAACGGAAATTTCACTACCGAATCGGATTACTACCTGGAAAAAGGCGATTATTTCCGGATCAAAAATATTTCACTCAGCTATGCATTCACAGAATTGCTGCACAGATGCAATTATCTGAACGACCGTAACAGCTCACTGATTGTTACACTGAGTGCCGATAACCTGCATACTTTTACCAAATACAGCGGAATTGATCCTGAAGTAGGTGGTGTAGGTCTCGACGGCGGACAATATCCGGTATCAAAAACCTTCTCGGTTGCTGTTAAACTTAAATTTTAATAACTGATAAAAAACAAAACAATGAAAATAAAATTATCATATATCTCATTATCCCTGATGATGGCCTTCTGTTCCTGCAGCGATTTTCTGGATGTGAAACCGGAAGGAACGCCGAATGAGGGCAATTTCTGGGCTTCGGATGCCGATTACGAAAAGGCGGTTGTGGCTATTTACGATTGCATGGGACTGGAAGAAACCTGGGGACGCGATTTGTTCTGGGAGCAGGGGGCTTCGGATGATATCTTCTATTCGCGTTCTCGTGGTAATTCGCAAATGAATCTGGCTAACCTGAATATGGATGGTACAACCGAAGGGAGCATCAAAAATATCTATAATATCATGTACGAAACGATTGCCAAATGTAATAACATCATTAATCATGCACTGAAAGTTACAGATCGTTCGGATGTGATCAATCGCAGTTTGGGCGAAGCCTATTTTATGCGTGCCTTCTCACATTATCTGATTGCTTATCGCTATGGTCGCGTAGATAATGGTGTGCCTTTCGACAGATACGAGGATTATGATCCCTATCCCGACGGACAAATTCCGGTACAGCGCGCTTCGGTACTCGAAAATTATCAGCTTATTATCGAAGATCTGGAACAGGCCGCTTCGCTGCTTCCCTGGTTTAATAACTATACACCCGAGGAATATGGCAGAGCTACACGCGATGCAGCCATCGGACTGAAAGTAAAAACTTATGCTTACTGGGCACAACATGATGCCGGCAAATGGGCGCAGATTCCCGATTTGGTAGATAAACTGGAAAATGAAGCCGGTCGCGGATTAATCGATAATTTCGAAGATGTATTTACCATTGCCAACGAATGGGGAAAAGAACATATCTGGAGTGTTAATTCACAGGGTTCCAATTATTCGGGAAGTATTTTCCCGTCGATGGTACTTGATAATAAAGGCTGGGGGCGTTATAACGGATGGGGTAACTTTAAACCGACAATCGAATTGCTGGCCGAATATGATGAGAACGATCTGCGTAAAAAAGCGACCATCATGGAGTATGGCGATGAGTTCGTATTCTTTGGCGAAACACGCCGTTTTTCATCTTCTGCCGATTTGGAATGTGGCATGCATTTCCGTAAATATATGGAACCATTTTCGTACGGATCTGTTGATCCTTCATCGGGTGCAGGCATCAGCAGCGTTTTATCTTCGAATGGTAACCGTCCGACAACTGATCTGAATCTTCCGATTATCCGTTTTGCCGAAATGTTGCTCTTTAAGGCTGAAGCGTTGATCGAGCAGGGCAGAGGTTCAGAAGCTGCTGCTGTTTTGAATCGCATTTCGCACCGTGCCGGATTGGGCAATCTGTATACCGATGCTACAATCTATGATCTGATGCATGAACGTCGTTGCGAACTGGCCTGCGAATTTACCGATCGAGTAATGGATTTAAAACGATGGGCTGCAAAATATCCCATTGCAAAAACCAGACTTGAAGCTGCTAAACATGGCTTTAAATACCAGAATCGTTCGGATCCGGATTCTGAACTGGATCTTGAAAACAGTACAACAATGACAATCAATGGTAAAACCTATCAGGGTGTTATTGAAATTATGGCAGCTAAGACCTATAATGCCGATAAAGACTGCGTATTGCCTTACGAACAAAATGAGGTAATTCGCGCACAAGGGGCATTAACCCAGAATCCCGGTTATTGATTACCTATAATTTATAGTTCAAAATTAGTACGGGAGAATGCTGTTTGGCGTTCTCCCGCTACAAATAATGATTCTATTACTTTTCTGATATTTTATGCTTAGAAAGAATTATTTTTTAGTGCTATTATAACTGGCATGATTAAAAATACGACTTTCAACTTTTGTCTCTTTCTGTATAGCAATACGACTTGGCGTTGGATATGTCAGTTGATTTAATGCATTAAGAGCTGTTTTTATATCTCCTAATAACATATCAGCCATATCTCGTGTAAATCCCTGTCTTACAACAATACGCATAACTACATAGTGTTGAATATTTGCAGGTAGAGTATAAGCCGGCACCATCCAGCCATTTTGTGATAATTTATCCTGCAAATCATACAGAGTCCAGTTCGCCTTATTGTCGAATTCGGGTTTTAAATACCAGATGAATAGTGGATTAACCACATCATCTGAATAATTTTCAAATGAATCAATTTTTCCTATTTCCTGATGTAAATAACGGGCAATTTCCATGGAATTATGTTGTACTTCCTTATATCCTTTAAACCCTAAACGGATAAATTGATAATATTGGCCTAAAACTTGTGCCGCAGGACGTGAGAAGTTGAGTCCGACCTGCGTGATTTCAGCACCCAGGTAATTGACACTGAAAGACATTTCATCAGGCAAATAACTTTTATCTTTCCATACAATCCATCCTAATCCCGGATAAACTAATCCATATTTATGTCCGCTGGCATTGATGGAATATACCCATTTTAACCGAAAATCCCATTTTATTTCCGGATTCAAAAAAGGCAGAATAAAACCTCCGCTCGCCGCATCAACATGAATCGAAATATCGTATCCTGTTTTTGCATTGAAAGCATCTAATTCTTTATCTAATGCTTCTACATCATCATTTAAACCTGTCCAGGTAACACCTTCAATTGCAACAACACAGATTGTATTTTCATCACAATATTTCAGCGTTTCCTGCGGATCTAATGTTTTCTGTTTATCCGTCAACGGAATCTGGCGCATTTCTATCTGCCATAATTGTGAGAATTTTTCCCATACAACCTGAAATCCGCTGGATATTACAAAGTTAGGTGTATCAAAAGGTTTACCTTCGGCTTTGCGTTTTTTTCGCCATCGTAACCAGGCCGCTACTCCTCCAAGCATACAAGCTTCGCTTGAGCCTATGCCTAAAGCTCCTGTTTTCCAGGTTCTGTTTTCCGGCGAATTCCATAAATTGGCAATAATGTTGATGCATTTTCCATTCATTACTGCAATGCGGGGATATTCTGTTTCGTCAATATAATTTATATCTATGGCATCATTCATTAAGCGCGTTGCGTATTCATCCATATAGGTTGTAACGAATGTTGCCAGATTTAAGCGGGGCTGAGTCTGTGCAAATGTTTCATCTTTTACCATTTGAAATGCAACTTCCGGCGAAGTAGAATCTTCGGGAATAAATTCTATTGGTGAAGGTTTTAATACACCTTCGGATGTTGAATGATTTTGTTGCATGTTTACTTTTTTTGAATTGTTATCTTCCATAGCTTATCTTTAATTAATTATTAATTATTTCTGTTTTTTGTTTTCTTCTTTTGATTATCATATTTATTAGTACAAAAAACATATGATTTTTTATATATGATATTTAATGTAATTATAGCAATCATTACAAGTATACTGATATAATAAGGAATCATTAACGAATGGTCATGTATAATATCTTCAATTAGTTTGAAAATAAACGGTCCAAGAGCAATTGCTATATAATTCCCTGAAAGTAAGATGGAAAAACGCTGTGTGGATTGTTTTTCATCATTTGTTGTATTTGTTGCTTTATCATATAATATGGGTTGAATTATACCATAACCAAAACCTAAAAAAGCAGATCCGATGAAAAAAGAAGTCGCTGACGAGAAAAATGTGCTTATTATTAATCCGATAATTAACAGAATATTTCCAACCAGCACGGTTTGTCGGTTAAATAAATTAATAATTGCCGATAATATAAATCCCGGAATTGCCATTGCCAGAAAATAAACACCCGTTACCTCTCCCAATATCAAATCGGATATATGAGATTCCTGCATTCTAAATGGCATATAGTAGGTTATCACTAACACAACAAATGTCATCATGGCATAAAAAACGGTTAATTTGAAGATCATTTTTTTTCCGCTTTTTTGATCAAAAGTTATGTCTGTTGATGAATTATTACCGGTATCATTAACTTGCGATACATCTGTAGAGCCCGCACTTAAATGGGCATTGATATATTTTTTAGACAAAAATGGATATAAGACAATAGGTATAACAGGAAGCATATAGACTATAAAAGGTAAATGCCAGTCGATTTCTACAGTTCCTCCTACAAATATGTTTGCCAACACAATTGATCCTACGGCTATTCCTGATTTTAATCCCAATAATTTTACTCTGTATTCTCCATAAAAATAATCGGCAAGTAAACCGCCGGCAATCGGAATAACCAGTCCGCATCCGATTCCCAATAAACAGCTGATAATAATAATGGCGATCATTTTCTTTGCGAAAAGATAGGCAATTCCGCTCAATAAATAGATAATCAATCCGATAAGTGATAATGTGAGTTTATTCTTTCTTTCAGATAATTTACCGGATAAAAGGACAAAAGGAATAATAAATAAATTGGGCAAAATACTCAAAAGTTGAATTTCCAGATCGTTTGTATTTGGAAATATTTGATCCAGTCTGCCCATAACCGGTGATATTGCTAATCCGGGCAGATTAACAACAATCGACATCGCCAAAATTGCAATGACTGAAATTAAAGGCATTTTATATTTTCCTGTCTCTATCATAATAGAAGTAATTTAATCTGTATAATAAATAGTAATAATATATTAATATCCTTTATGCTATTTAGTTTAGTAAATCATTACATGAAAACAGCGTGTCCTTTCTAAAAATGAATGATGCAACAGCAATTAATGCGCCCATAATCGAATTTATTAAGAAAGGGAAAACGGATGCTTTATCATGAAATAATGATTCGAAAAATTCAGCGATAAAAGGAAGTGTTACTAATCCGACATAATTCATAACCATAACAAAAGCCAGAGCCAATACAGCTTTTTCTGTTCTGGCTGTAAGTACTGTTTTATTATAAATGAGAGGCTGAATGATTCCGAAACCGAATCCGATAATAAAAGTGCCGAATCCGATAAGAACTATATTTTTAAATAAAACAATAAAAAGCAATCCAATGGCTAATAATCCGAAACCGATCATGAATGCATAATCTGATATCCATTTAATAATCCGGGTAATAAAAAATCCGGGAATCATGATGGCTAAGAATAAAATGGAAATAAAGCTGCCCGAATAATCAGTATTAAGATGATAGGATTGGATAACAAAGGGTAAATTGAAAGTTACAATAAAACAAACATATGTAGCCAGAAAATAAACAATCATTAATCCGAAAATTAATTTTTTATTTATAGCTTGTCCGGCTTGAATATATTTTGTATTGTTGTTATTTTGAACGGATTGACTTTTTTGATCAGTTATTGTTTTTGTGTTATTTGTCATATATTTGGGTCGTAAATAATTACAGAGTCCCAAACATACAACAGGTAATAAATAAACAACAAATGGTAAATGCCAGTTGAAATTTGCCAGCCAGCCGGCAATTAATGTGGAAAATACCAGTGTTATATTTGTAATGGATGAACTTAGTCCGAATTGTTCGGCACGATATTCACCGCTAAAGACATCGGCAATTAATCCGGTTGATAATGGAATAATAAGACCGGCTCCTATACCAAGAAAACAACTGATAATAATCAATGCATTCATCGTGGTTGCAAAAAAGTACATAATGCCACAAAGTAAAAAGAGGCATAATCCAAATATTAACATAGGTATTTTACCGCTGCTTTCACTAATTTTTCCGGACAAAAGAACGAAGGGAATAATTAACAGATTTGGCAAAGAGGTGAGCATTTGTATTTCCAAATCAGAAGCTGTTGGGAATATCTTATCCAAATCACCTAAAATAGGACTAACAGCCAGTCCCGGCAAAGATGTTACTGCCGAAATAGACCAAATAGCCAGAAGTGTTAACATTGATATGGATCCTCGTCCTGTTTGTATCTTCATTGTAAAATAATCTGATTAAAAAATAGAGGAGCTACTATTTATTATTGTAACAATTAAAATAAAAATAATGTTTTTTCATTTTTAATACATCTGTTTATATTAACAATATGGTAATATATAAAAAGCAATCCCGTTTGGTATTATTCTACTAAACGGGATTGTAATCGATTAAAAATCAGATTGTATATTTGTTAAAATGTAAACTCTAACTGAGTCTGAAT
>CAMTPG010000103.1 GCA_947074335.1 uncultured Parabacteroides sp. | reverse complement strand
GCCAGCCCCGCTCCGATTTCAGACCGGCATCTCCCTGTTCATGACGAAAGGTGCCGTGATGCATGCCGTTCGAGGCTAACTCGTTGGCGCCTGGTAAACGAAAACTTCGTCCGATATTGAATTTAAGCGAGGATTGCTGATGCGGCGTCCAGATAAAACCCAGCGAACCGGAATAGTCTTTAAAGGTTTTATTAACCGCATAGCTTCGCCAGATATAAGAGGCTGTCTCATCGGACGAATATCCCTGATCCTGCAGATAATTTTCGAGATACGGATCCTGAAAGGAAGCGATGTCGAGTTTTCCCCAATCGTAACGCAGACCTCCGGTCCATGTGAATTGCGGATTAACATGCCAGGTAGTGATCCAAAAACCGCCGAAATTCAGCCGGTCGTAAGCCGGCAGCAAAAACGAATAGCCGCCTATCGCATTGTGATGCTTTTGAAAATCGAATCCCGTTTTATGCTCCAGAGATGCCGATTGCATGATATTTGCCTGGAAAGATCCCGAGAGAATATGCAGCTTAAACTCCAGCTCTTTATCCGGGTTTTTTGCGGGAACGGGCTGATTTCCGTAATGGGTATGAAACTGGCTCCACTCTTCTCTGTGATTGTATTGGTAACCCAGATTGGCAGAGAATAAAATGTCGTTCCAGGCCAGTTGCTGCAGCGAGGTGAATTTTAAATGATTCACCATACTGTTTGGCTGTTCGATATTCCGGCTGTTTCCGTCGTCTTCGAGTCTGGATAAATCGGGGATGCCGTGGGCGCCCGGAAAAAATCCGACTTTCTGATATACATTGCTCAACGAATAATTGGATAAATACGAGGCATTTCTATACAGGGCAAACAGACTGCCGTTGCGCTCCATGCCGGCTGTATTTTTTAACCGCCGGTTGTGTACCGGAATTTGTTGTGTAAGATAAACGAGCGTATCTGCCGGAACACGATAATCGCCGAAATGCGATTCGGTATAGCGTGCCTGCATCATCCATTTGTTTTTCTTAAATCCGAGCATCACGGATCCGCCAACCGATTCGTTGACCGATTTGCCCAATAAAGTTACGGCACCGTACAACTGATCGCCGGTATGCAACGAGGGCGGCTGTATCTCGATAATACCGCCTATGGCATCGCTCCCGTAGCTCAGTGAAGATGCGCCTTTTATTATTTTTACATTTTCTACATCAAAAGCATCGAGTTCGAGGCCGTGATCGGCGCCCCATTGCTGTGCTTCGTGTTTTACTCCGTTTTCGGATACGGCGATTCGGTTGAATCCTAAACCTCTGATCATCGGTTTAGAAAAACCCATGCCAATATCCATGGATTGTATACCGGATATATTTTCTAACATCTGTACTATATTCCCGTTGAAATGCTTTTTCATATAATCATCCTGAAGCAATTCTGTATGCAAAGCTGATTTCCTGATCTGACGATTCAGGGATGAACCGGAAACTATTACTTCCGGAATTTCCATCAACTGCAGAGAATCGCGTTCAGTTTGCGCATAAGAAGTTATAGTACAAAGAAATACCAGTATAACTAAACTCAATTTAGTATACATCATTTTATTTTGTACATGCTTGTTATTATTACCTGTAATTAAATAGTATGTAATAATGGAACGGGAGGAGCGCGTAAATGATGCTGTATTTTGTGGATAAATGGCTTATTATCCGATAAATAACAGATTATGAAGGAAAGAAAATAAAAAAACAGGTTTAGATAAAGAGCCGGCGTTATCTGAAACGGGGATAATATAAAGAGACAAATTAAACAGGATTTGTGATTTTTCTCAATCGTTTTTTCTGTATGTATTGTACAACAGGTTTCCTCCTGATGAAAATGCAGAGATTTTATCAGAATGATTTGCAGGAATAGTATAACTAATATCCATGCAACATATTTTTTGCCGGACTGTTGTAAAAACATCTGTTTGATTTATCTTTGCAAAGATAAGCATCCTGGTTAATGAAACAATGTTTCATTAACATTTTTAGTTATCGATTTCTTTTTATTAAAATTTTTGAGTTTGGTTTAATTATGATTTCGGGTGATTTGCTTAAAAATAAAGGATTAAAAAGTACGGCGCAACGTTGTGCCGTAATTGATATTTTAGATAAGCAGCTTATGCCGATGACCGAAAATGAAATCAAAGATAAAATGGGCGATCTATATGATCGCATTACTTTTTACCGTACAATCCAGACGTTAATAAAGGCCGAAATTATTCATCGTGTTATTCTGGATAATACAACCATTAAATATGCATTAAATACGGAAAGTAAGCCTTCGCATGTGCATTTCTTCTGTGAGAAATGTCATGCTTTATCCTGTATGCATCAAATACCTTCTCATAACTATAAATTGCCTGAAGGATATTCGCAGACTCATTGCGAAGTAATTATTAAAGGTATTTGCGATCGATGCAATAAAGAAGAAAATTTATGAATTCATATTAAACAAAACAGACTATCCGGTTTGTTATTAATGATAATTTATAAATTTAATGATAAAGATGCCCTATGATACCCGAAGATGCAGCTAAAAAACAAAATGAGGCAACAACTGATCAGTCTGCCAAACCTGATACAACAGAAAATCTTAAACAATCGGCGGAAGATTTACGTGACGGAGTAAAAGATTTCTTTCATCGCCATAAAGATCAGACTGATAAAATGAAAGCTGAAACATCCGGCCTTTTTTCGCGCATGAAGAAAAATACACAGGACGGGATAGCCGAAATGAAAGAGAAAATAAATAAAAAGGAGGATTAATCGCTGCCCGGCTCCCAGGCCAGTTTATAATAATAATCGATTGAATCTAATTTAATGATATAGACTTCATGTTCCATATCAGAACGATCAGAACGATAGGCCATGCCTGAAAAATCAACTTTCCATATGCCGGTTTTTGGCAAATTCTTCTCGATATATTCATCCGGATTTTCTATCAGATAAAGGGGTGACGATTCTTGCACAGCGCCATTAATCTCCGGTCGTATTCCCCATTTCTTGCAGCTTTTGTAATAAGTTAATTCGCCGGTCTGTTCTACAAAACCCACTTGATTAGCCAGTTTAATCTCATTATTGCCATTACATCCCAGTAATAAAAAAAGGTAAAGATAAAATGGAATATAAATAATAAACGAATTCTTCTTCATACAACCGGCTATTTATAATGAATGAATTAAATAACATTTCTACAGATGATGCATGAGCAAAGGCTGAGATCATCTGTTTATTAAACAAAAAAATCAGACAACCGTTCAAATTTTAAATCGGTTATCTGATTTTTTATGTGTTAATCTAATTCCTTCGGAAATAATCAGTTGCTACCTCCGCTCGGATTTTTTACATATTTATCCAGCCAGGCATCCGACTCGAATAACAATTGCAGAATGTTTTCCTGTGCCGAATAGCTGTGACTTTCGTAGGGTAAAAGAACCAGGCGACTGGTTTTGCCATGTCCTTTAACAGCCGCAAATAATCGTTCGCTCTGAATGGGGAATGTGCCGGTGTTGTTGTCGGCATCGCCATGCACCAGAAGTAATGCGCCCTGCAGTTTGTCGGCATACATAAAGGGCGACATGGTGTTGTAGATTTCGGGAATTTCCCAATAGGTGCGCGTCTCGGTCTGGAAACCAAACGGAGTGAGTGTACGGTTATAAGCACCGCTGCGGGCAATTCCGGCTTTGTAGAGGTTGGTGTGCGAGAGCAGATTGGCCGTCATAAATCCGCCATACGAATGGCCGCCTACTGCCATGCGACTGGTATCGCCCACGCCCAAATCGTGAATGGCCTGTGTAGCTGCTTCGGCATTCATCACGAGCTGATTCAGAAAATCATCATTGGGTTCGGCGCCTTCAAGGCCTACAATAGGCATTTCCACATTGGCCATAACGGCAAAGCCGCGTGTTACCCAGAATACCGGCGAGCGGTAATCGATGGTGGTGAACAGGTATTTCGAGCCGCGAACCTGTGCAGCATCGCTTGCCGACTGATATTCGCGCGGATACGCCCACATCAACACCGGCAGGCGACCGTCTTTCTCTTTATCGTAGCCAACGGGGGTATACAAAGTGGCTGTCAGGTCAATGCCGTCGGCACGTTTGTATTTGATTTTTTCAACCTGCATGCCGTCTAATTGCGGATAAGGATTGGGGAATGCGGTTAATGCCGTTGTTTTATTCTTCTTCAGATCGCGTTTGAAATAATTGACCGGCTCATCCACAGACTGGCGCGCCGTGATCAACTGCAAACGGGCAGGATCGAGAATATCAACGATCGTTTCATAATAGGGAGCTTCGCAACGCCAGAGTATGGTGTTTTTCTTTTTGGCGATATCGTAACGGCTCAGATAAGGCATATCGCCTTCGGGTGAACCGCCGGGGGCAATCAGTAATAATTCGTTGTGGGCTTTATCGGTATATACCACTTTCTGGCCTAACTGGTTTTTCACCTTGTAGGGCGAGCCGGGATAGGCATAATTATCATCGGTGGAGACATCGAAAATGGTAGTCAGTCCGTTTTCGGGAGCCAGCGGTTTAAAAGAGGATGTTTTCATCCGGCGCGTAGCCCGCGAATTTTCGGAAACCAAAGCGAACTCATCATCACACCAGTCGATACCGCGACAACGCCACGGTGTTTGTACCACCAGCGCTTTTTCGCCGCCGAAAGGTGCTTCGAGCTGATAAACGGCATCCATATATTCCACTTTGTTTTTACGCGGATTGCCCTCATCGAGTGCCTGAATCCAGTAAACCACTGCCGGCTTGTCGGCACGCCAGCCAAAATTGCGCGGATTGGGATTAGCCGTATCATAACCCATGATATCGATGGCCACCGGTTGTTTATCGATTACCTGAACGGCGCCGCTATTGAGATTCAGGATCTGTGTTGTTTTCGGGAACGAATAACGGGGCACAACATACGAATAGGGTTTATCGAGTGTGGTTGTAAGCAAATAGTTCTTGTCCGGCGAAAGGGCACTTTGCATAAAAATGCCCGGCTTACCGATTTCGGTCTCTTTTCGGGGTTCTATCTTAACCAGCTGCGAAGTGAACAGATAATCGAACAGTTGTTCGTCATACGGATTTTTCAGCAGATCCTGATAGGTGCGTGCCGGTGCAGCTTTGCCTTCGCTGATCTGAACAACCGGGCCCGAAGGAGCTTTGGGCGGTGCAGGCATGGCACCGACTGTTAACGGAACGGCCGGAACAATGAGAACCGAATCATTCAGCCAGTTTGCATTGATGCGTAAACCGGCGGTGCGTCCCGGTCCGGGCTGGCTTGCCGTGCGGTTCATCTTGCGCTGACTCACCTGGCGTGCTGTTTTTGTGGCTGCATCCACCATCCAGAGATAGAGGCCGTCGGTTTCGCGAACAATCAGGGCAATCGCCGAAGATCCCGGTGCCCATTCGGCTTCGAGAATATTCAGATTTTCGGGCAGCCCGCTGATTGCATATTCTTTTTTGGTCGTTACATCCATCAGTGTGAGGCCGGAATAACCTTCGCGCCGACTCGGACCAAAAATATCAGTCACACGTGTACCGCCCAGCTTATATTCGGGTTTGGCCAGCTCTTCTACCGAAAGAAAAGGCACATTGTCGAGCTGCAGCATCCATTTTCCGTCGCCGCTCAGCAGAACGGTGGGCGGCTGTTTGGCCAGAGCAATGTCGAGAATTTCCTGTGGAGGTTGTTTGTAGGTCATGTCCTGTGCCAACACAGGCATCATGCCGGCGCTGCCCAGCATAAGGGCGGCAACTAATACATGTTTCTTCATTTCGCAATTTAAATTAGATACTATTTTACTAAAAGGGTTTCTGATATTCCTAAACATAGAATATGCTGTTGTGTTATTCATCAAAAAGCCAAAGATAAATTGTTTTTGTTGATTTGTGCAACATTTACCGCTGTTTTTCTTATAATATCGTGCATATTGCTATTGATTCAGGCAATAACCAAACAGATTGCAAAGAAGATTGAAAGCGCCGGCACAACCTGGCCGGAGCATCCGTCGGAAAGATTGCCACCCCGATAAAGTTTGGCTAAGTTTTAGGCAGGCAATGAAAGATATTTCAAAGAATAATCGTACTTTTGTCGATAGGTTGTAAACCTTGTAAACTGTATATTAACAAGATTAATTCTATTTGTAAAATGGGAAGAGTATTAGTTATTGGTGCAGGGGGCGTAAGTACCGTTGCTGTTAAGAAGATCGCAATGAATGCCGATGTTTTTACGGATATTATGGTAGCCAGTCGTACAAAAAGCAAATGTGATGCTATTGCGGCGGATATCAAAAATGTAAAAGTACAAACAGCACAGGTCGATGCAGATAATGTAGACGAACTGGTTGCTTTGTTCAACGCCTTCAAACCGGATTTAGTGGTTAACCTGGCTTTGCCTTATCAGGATCTGTCGATTATGGACGCCTGTCTGGCATACGGCGTAAGCTACCTGGATACGGCCAATTACGAACCATTAGACGAAGCTAAATATGAATATAGCTGGCAATGGGCTTATAAGAAACGCTTTGAAGAGGCAGGTCTGACTGCTATTCTGGGCTGTGGTTTCGATCCGGGTGTAACCGGTGTATTTACGGCTTATGCAGCCAAACATTATTTCGAAGCGATGGAGTATCTGGATATTGTAGATTGCAATGCCGGAGATCATCATAAAGCATTTGCCACAAACTTCAATCCGGAAATCAATATCCGCGAAATTACCCAGCGTGGTAAATATTACGAAAACGGCGAATGGAAAGAAACGGATCCGCTGTCGGTTCACAAAGGATTGCATTATCCGCATGTGGGTGTTCGCGAATCGTATCTGATGTATCACGAAGAGCTGGAAAGTCTGGTGAAAAATTTCCCGACATTGAAACGTGCCCGTTTCTGGATGACTTTCGGTCAGGAATATTTAACACACCTGCGTGTTATCCAGAATATCGGTATGGACAGCATCAAACCGATTCTTTACAACGGCGTGGAAATTGTTCCGATTCAGTTCCTGAAAGCGGTATTACCCAATCCGGGCGATCTGGGCGAAAATTATACCGGTCAGACTTCGATAGGCTGTCGCATCCGTGGTATTGATAAAGCAGGCAAAGAGATGACTTATTATGTATATAATAACTGTAGTCATGAAGCTGCTTACAAAGAAACCGGCGCTCAGGGCGTAAGCTATACAACCGGCGTTCCGGCTATGATCGGTGCTAAGTTGTTTATGCAGGGCGTTTGGAAAAAACCGGGCGTTTGGAATGTGGAAGAATTCAATCCGGATCCGTTCATGAAAGAGCTGAATGAGCAGGGATTACCCTGGCATGAGATTATGAACGAAGATCTGGAATTTTAAAAATACAGACTATGGCTATCCGTGTTGGTGACAAAGTACCTGAATTATTAGGTTATGATCAGGATGGAAAAGAGGTGAAAATGAGCGATTATAAAGGTCGGAAAGTAGCCCTCTATTTCTATCCTAAAGATAATACCAGCGGCTGCACTGCCGAAGCATGCAGCCTGCGGGATGGTTATGAAGCGCTGCAGGCAGCAGGCTACGAAGTGATTGGCGTGAGCAAAGACAGCGCCAAATCGCATCAGGGTTTTATTGCCAAACAGGAGCTTCCTTTCCGACTCATTGCGGATACAGATACCACACTGCAACAGGAGTTTGGTGTCTGGGCTGAGAAAAAACTGTACGGGCGTTCATACATGGGGACACTCCGTACGACCTTTATCATCGATGAGAACGGTGTGGTGACACACATCATCGGTCCGAAAGAGGTGAAGACTAAAGACCATGCAAATCAAATCCTTAATCTATAAAAGAACGGATGGCAAAAGAAAACTTATTTGAAGAAGGAAATGCACCTGTAAATGCAGACAAACTCAAAGCGCTTCGCGCGGCAATGGACAAAATTGAAAAGAGCTACGGAAAAGGTTCGATCATGAAGCTGGGCGACGAGCACGTGGAAAACATCGAAGTGATTCCTTCAGGCTCGATTGCACTGAATGCCGCATTGGGCGTGGGCGGTTATCCCAAAGGAAGAATTGTGGAAATTTATGGTCCCGAATCTTCCGGTAAAACAACACTGGCTATTCATGCTATTGCCGAAGCACAAAAAAATGGCGGCTTAGC
>CAMTPG010000102.1 GCA_947074335.1 uncultured Parabacteroides sp. | reverse complement strand
GATATTTCGGATGAGGCGATTGCTTTATTACAACCGATTATTCAGTTGAGTGGTACAAATCGCGAGAAATTGGAAGTATTGAAAGAGGCTTTAAGTGGTTATGAAGTGGCACGTAAAGGGATTGAAGAGATGGAGTTTATTCTCGATCATATCGGTCGCCTGGCGCTGCATGCCGAACTTGAACTCGATTTGACATTGGCACGTGGCCTGAATTATTACACAGGTGCCATATTCGAAGTGAAAGCACTGGATGTACAGATCGGCAGCATAACCGGTGGCGGACGATATGATAATCTGACCGGTGTATTCGGATTGCCGGGTGTTTCGGGTGTAGGTATTTCGTTTGGTGCCGATCGTATTTATGATGTACTTAATCAGCTGGAACTTTATCCGGAAGATTCATTACTTACTACCCAGTTGTTGTTTGTGAATTTCGGAGAGAAAGAGGTAGAGTATCTGCTCCCTTTGCTGACAGAAATACGCGGAGCCGATATTCGTACCGAATTATATCCCGAAACAGCCAAAATGAAAAAGCAGATGGGATATGCCGATACCAAAAAGATTCCGTTTGTGGCTATCGTAGGTGAAACAGAAATGGCAGCCGGACAAATTAATCTTAAAAATATGATAACTGGTCAGCAAACAATGGTTTCGCTTCAGGAGTTGATTGAACAACTCGGGTAATCCGGAAATCAAGTATATAACATCCGTTTAAAAGCCGGTTTATGCTTTATTTATCAATAATTGATGCCTTTTTCCGGCCAATTGTTAATGAGACCAAAGCGATCCTGTTTTTAAACGGATTTTTTATATCTTAAAAATGACCAATCGGTAATCCGAACTGACGGAATTGCATCTCTTATTTTTTTACTGACATTTAAGGTGGGTCATCCTGTCAGTTTTTCAGGTCGCAAATGCTGTCAGTCGCTGAAAAAATGACAGAATTTCGGTCTGATTTAGTTTTGGCACAGATTTCGCAGAGATAATGTCGTGTAATGAAAATTGAAAATCAATAACACGTAATATTAACAACTTTAAAATATATTGATGATGAACATTAAACCATTAGCAGATCGCGTGCTGGTAAAACCGGCAGCAGCAGAAGAAAAAACAATTGGTGGTATTATTATCCCGGATTCAGCGAAAGAAAAACCATTACAGGGTACAGTTGTAGCCGTTGGTAACGGAACAAAAGACGAAGAAATGGTAGTAAAAGTAGGTGATAATGTATTATATGGTAAATATGCAGGTTCGGAAATTGAATACGAAGGAGCAACTTACCTGATGATGCGTCAATCTGATATTTTCGCAATTATCTGATTTAAAAAATAAATACATTTATAGATTATATAAATATAAATTATCATGGCAAAAGAAATTAAATACGATATGGATGCCCGCGACCTTTTGAAAAAAGGTGTGGATGAATTGGCAAATGCAGTAAAAGTAACATTAGGCCCGAAAGGTCGTAATGTAATTATTGAAAAGAAATTTGGTGCTCCTCATATTACAAAAGACGGTGTTACCGTAGCAAAAGAAATCGAATTGACTTGTCCGTTCGAAAATATGGGTGCCCAGTTGGTAAAAGAAGTTGCTTCTAAAACCAATGATAATGCCGGTGACGGTACAACTACTGCTACTGTTTTGGCACAATCTATCATCGGAGTAGGTTTGAAAAACGTAACTGCCGGTGCAAATCCGATGGATCTGAAGCGAGGTATTGATAAAGCCGTTGCTGTTGTTGTAGAAAACATCGCAGCTCAGGCTGAAGAAGTAGGCGATTCAATTGAAAAAATCGAACATGTAGCTAAAATTTCTGCCAATGGCGATGAAACAATCGGTAAACTGATTGCAGAAGCGATGCAGAAAGTGAAAAAAGAGGGTGTAATTACCGTAGAAGAGGCTAAAGGTACTGAAACTACAGTAGATGTGGTAGAAGGTATGCAGTTTGATCGCGGTTATATTTCTCCTTATTTTGTAACCAATACTGAAAAGATGGAATGCGATATGGAAAATCCGCATATCCTGATTTACGATAAGAAAATCTCTGTATTGAAAGATCTGCTTCCTATTTTGGAACCTACAGTGCAGAGCGGTCGTCCGTTATTAATCATTGCAGAAGATATCGACAGCGAAGCATTGGCTACATTGGTAGTTAACCGTCTGCGCGGTTCATTGAAAATCTGTGCTGTTAAAGCTCCGGGCTTCGGCGATCGTCGTAAAGCCATGTTGGAAGATATCGCTGTATTGACAGGTGGAACCGTAATTACCGAAGAAAAAGGTTTGAAACTGGAAAATGCTACCATGGATATGCTGGGTACTGCCGAAAAAATTACGGTAGATAAAGATACTACAACTATTGTAAACGGTGCAGGCGATAAAGCAGCCATTCAGGCTCGTATCGGTCAGATCAAATCTCAGATGGAAAATACTACATCCGATTATGATAAAGAAAAACTGCAGGAACGTCTGGCTAAAATGGCCGGTGGTGTAGCTGTTCTTTATGTAGGTGCACCTTCAGAGGTTGAAATGAAAGAGAAAAAAGACCGCGTGGATGATGCATTACATGCAACACGTGCTGCAATCGAAGAAGGTACTGTTCCCGGTGGTGGTGTAGCCTATATCCGTGCAATCGAATCACTGGAAGGTCTGAAAGGTGAGAACGAAGACGAAACAACAGGTATCGAAATCATCAAACGTGCCATCGAAGAGCCGTTACGTCAGATCGTAGCCAATGCAGGTAAAGAAGGTGCTGTGATTGTACAGAAAGTAAAAGAAGGCAAAGGTGATTATGGTTACAATGCCCGTTTGGATAAATACGAAAATCTGAGCGCTTCGGGTGTTATCGACCCTGCTAAAGTAACTCGCGTAGCTTTGGAAAATGCTGCATCAATTGCCGGAATGTTCCTGACTACAGAATGTGTGGTTGCCGATAAAAAAGAAGAAGCTCCTGCTATGCCTCCGATGAATCCGGGCATGGGCGGCATGGGCGGTATGATGTAATTTTACAACCCAAATAGTTCAAAAACGGTTATTTGATTTCAAATAACCGTTTTTTTATTGATAAAATTATAGAATTATTTGTTTTGTTAAAAAAAAGGATTACCTTTGCATTCGCATTCGAGAGTGAGTGCATCAAATAATTTTTTATTGATAAGCCCAGGTGGCGGAATTGGTAGACGCGCACGTTTCAGGTGCGTGTGTCGAAAGGCGTGCAGGTTCGACTCCTGTTCTGGGCACCATCAGTAATTGAGGAGTGAATAGCGTAAGTTATTCACTCCTTTTTTTATGACTTAGATTAAACTATTGCTACGAAAAACAGTCTGATATTCGGATGAAAACAATTAATAATGCCAAATATTTTCTATATTTACTCCCTAAACGAGTTTGAATCATGCAGCAGGAAAATATAGAAGATGATGTAATAAAACAACTTCGCGATCCGGCCACCCAACGTGCCGCTTTTGCAAAGGTTGTGACGCTCTATGGGGAAAAGCTCTATTGGCAGATACGAAAAATGGTCTTGGATCATGATGATGCAAACGATTTATTGCAAAATACATTTCTGAAAGCATGGACAAATATTGATTATTTCAGAGGCGATGCCAAATTATCTACCTGGCTCTATAAAATCGCCATCAACGAATGTATTACCTTTATTAATAAACAACGGGCATTAAATCATGTATCTATTGATGATACCGATTCATTTATGCTGGAACGTCTGAAGGGCGATGAATATTTTGACGGTGATGCGGCCCAGCTTAAATTGCAGGAAGCATTATTGGCATTACCCGAAAAGCAGCGTATTGTATTTAATATGAAATATTTTGACGAAATGAAATACGAAGAGATGTCCGATATTTTAGGTACATCAGTCGGAGCTCTGAAAGCCTCTTACCATCATGCCGTAAAAAAAGTAGAGGAGTTTTTAACAAAAGATGTTTAAACCTTTTGCATCTTCATAAGTCAAATGTTTATTAAGAGAGATGAGTATGGAAACAAAAGACAACAAGCTGGATCAACTGAAAGGGAATAATCCGTTTTCGGTACCTGATGGCTATCTGGAGAATCTGACTGCACAAATCATGGATCAACTTCCTGAAAAGGAAATTGTTCATGAAGCAAAAAAGATTTCTTTAATGGATAGAGTGCGCCCCTGGCTATATATGGCAGCTGTCTTTGCCGGATTAGGTTTATTTTTTAAAGCTATCATAAATACAGAAAAAGATGAAGCTGTACATCAGGAAACATTACTGGTGAAGTCAGAATTAACACCTGATGCAGTTTATGCTGCTCAATTAGCTGAAGCTGAGGAGTTTTACGAGTATTTAGAGGATCAGTATGCCGGATACTATTTATCCGAACAAATGAATGATTCTGAATAATCGAAAAAAAATATAAGAAAGTCATAATATTTTCGAAATAATGTTTGTATGAATAAATTATTTTTTATTACATTTGTGGCGTGTTCAGTTGCAATCTCGGCGAGCGCTTACGCTCAAAAAGAGAAACAGAGACCTCATTTTGATAAAGAAGCCTATTACGCAAAACGTAATGCTTATATTACGGCAGAAGTAGGTCTGACACCTCAGGAAGCAGCGGAATTTATTCCGTTATGCAATGAACTTCAGGAGAAGTTGTTCGAGGTAGGACGTGAATGTCGTAAATTAACCCGCGATATAGGGCAGGAAAAAGACGGATCTGATGCTGATTATTTGAAAGCCATTGACGAATGTGTTAACGTAAATATGATGCAAGCGCAACTCGAACTCGAATATTATGAAAAGTTTAAAAAGATTTTATCCCCGAAAAAGCTTTATAAATATCGTCGTGCAGAAGGGATGTTTGCACGTGAGTTCATGAAAGGCGGGGGAGAAAATAAACGAACAGAAAATAAGAAAAAATAAATATTATCATTATTTGTGTTTTTTGTTTAGATTTAGTTTTGGCGTTTAAGTTAAGGGAGGGGTGGCGACGTGATGTCGGTTCCCCTTTTGTTTTTTAATCGATTTTTATAAACCGCGGATTTTTGCTTCATTCCAATATTGATCCATCTCTTCGAGCGTCATCTCTTTCCAGGATTTACCACTTTTCAGAATCTCGGCTTCCACGAAATTAAACCGACGGATAAACTTCTGATTGGTTCGTTCCAGTGCATTATCGGGATTGATTTTAAACAGACGGGCCGCATTGATCAGGCTGAAAAATAAATCGCCGAATTCGGCTTCCATTTTATCGGCATCCATCCGGTTAATTTCTGTTTTCAATTCATTAAATTCTTCAGATACTTTATCCCATACCTGTGCGCGCTCCTGCCAGTCGAATCCCACATTACGTGCTTTATCCTGTATGCGATGTGCTTTTACAATGGCAGGCAGTGAAGCCGGTACGCCTTCGAGTACGGTCTTGTTGCCGCCCTTTTCTTTCAGTTTTAATTGTTCCCAACTCTGTTCTACTTTGCCTGCAGTATCAGCCTGTTCATCACCAAATACATGCGGATGGCGATAAATCAGTTTATTGCAAAGTGCATCACAGATATCTTTTATATCGTATGCTCCCTTTTCTTCACCGATTTTAGCATAGAAAACAATATGCAGCAAGATATCGCCCAGTTCCTTTTTAATATTGGCATTATCGCCCTGCATAATTGCTTCGCACAATTCATAAGTCTCTTCGATGGTATTGCTTCGTAAACTCTCATTGGTCTGTTTTCTGTCCCACGGACATTTCTCGCGCAATTCGTCCATGATGTCGAGCAGATGACCGAAAGCTTCCATTTTTTCTTCGCGTGTTGCCATAATTTTATTTTTTACAGAAAGCAAAAGTGACACATCGTTTCAGGTAAACCCGGTTGTTGATGTGTCACTTTTAAATCATATGATTTTATTTAAAAAATTTATTTTTTCTGATCCTTAAAGGCTTTCAAACCGTTTTGCAGGAACTGAATATACTGCGAAACATTTTCATTGAAAGCATACGACGGTCCTAAAGGCTCGCCTTTGTCGTTCAGAATAACATAGAAAGGCTGTGCATTAGCGCCAAACTTGCTGCGCTGGAAATAACTCCATTTGTCGCCAACCGTACGCAGGGTGCGTTTTTTACCATGCTCTTCGATCTGAATCGGTTCGGGCAGTCTGGTTTTGTCGTCCACAATCAGGGTGATCAGTACAAAATCATTATCAATCAGCTGTTTTACTTTCGGATCGGTCCAGACTGTTGCTTCCATTTTACGACAGTTTACACAACCGAAGCCGGAGAAATCGATAAGTACCGGTTTATTTACGCGTTTGGCATAAGCCATACCGCTTTCGTAATCGTCGAAAGCTGCATGCACTTCGTTTTCGTACAGATTCAGATCCTGTGTATAAAGCGGCGGAGAGAATGCACTGATTGCTTTCAGCGGAGCACCCCACAAACCGGGCACCATATAAACGGCAAAGCTGAACGAGATAATTGCCATAAACAGGCGCGGTACCGAAACATAAGGCAGATCGCTGTCGTGGCTGAATTTCAGTTTACCCAGCAGATACAGACCCAGCAAAGCAAAAATTACAATCCATAATACCAGGAATACTTCACGGTCGAGGATGCGCCATCCGTAAGCCAGATCGGCAACCGACAGGAATTTCAACGCAAGCGCCAGTTCCAGGAAGCCTAATACCACTTTTACCGAATTAAGCCAGCCGCCTGATTTTGGCATACTCTGTAACATATTCGGGAAGATGGCAAACAAGCTGAACGGAATGGAAAGTGCCAGGGCAAAACCAAACATACCGATTGCAGGACCTACAGCTGTTCCCATCGAAGCGGCCTGAACCAGCAGCGTTCCGATAATCGGACCTGTGCAGGAGAATGAAACCAGCACCAGTGTGAACGACATAAAGAAGATACTCAAAATACCGGTTGTTGAATCGGCTTTGGTATCCAGCTTGTTTGTCCATGAAGCCGGCAGCACAATTTCGAATGCGCCAAAGAAAGAGATGGCAAACACCACCAGCAACAGGAAGAATATGATATTGAAAATCGCATTGGTCGATAAGTCATTCAAAGCACTTGCCCCGAAAATACCGGTTATCACCAATCCCATAATCAGATAAATTACAATAATCGAAATACCATACGTAACAGCATCGCGGATGGCCTTCTTGCGATCTTTGGTACGTTTCAGGAAGAAACTAACCGTCATCGGGATCATCGGCCACACACAAGGTGTAAGCAAAGCCAGCAAACCGCCAAGGAATCCGGCAAAGAAAATAAAGAGCCAGGTTGTATCGGTAGCCGTAACGGTTGTATCGCCATACGCTTTCAGTTTGTCGATAACAGGCTCCCATAAATCAGCTTCGTAAGTCAACGCATAAGCCTTCAGCTCTTCGGTTGAACGGTTGTTTGATTGTCCCATTACGACCGGTTTTGTTACATCCGCTTCTACGGCATCCGGTGTTGTTTCGGCAACGAGATCGGCCGGAGTTTCGGTTTCTGCAGTAGTAGCAGCCGGTTGCTCTTTGGCTGTTTTGGCAGCAGCTACCAGTTGGGCAATGTCTTTTCTGTCGAACGAAAATGATTCGCGTTCGGGAGGCAGACAGGTTTCATCATTACAAGCCATAAATTCAACTTCGCCGATGGCTTTGAATTTGGCCGGATCTGTAATTTTGATTTTCTGTGTAAACGAAACCGTACCCGGATACCAGCGCAGATTCATGGCAAAAAGCTCATCATACACTTCGGTCGGTTTTACAGACGAAACCGGCGTACCGATCAATTCGGCACCCTGCAGGGTTTCGAAATTAAAAGAGGTTGAAACGGGACCGCCTTCCGGCAAATTCTGATCATACAGATGCCATCCTTTATCTACCACGGCGGTAAATACAATCTCCGTCTCGGCCGAAGGCGAATCCTCCAGCTTAATCTTCCAGTCTACAGGCTGAAAAATCTGTGCCTGAGCCGTTATTGCCAGCAGCAATAATACAAACGAACTAAAAAGCTTCTTCATAAAATTTATATAGTGTTTATTTATTTGGCAAGTGCGGTAAACTTTTCGGGGATACGCGTTTCAAAATACAATTCTTCGCCGGTGAGCGGATGAATAAATCCCAGCTCGCGTGCATGCAGCATCAGTCTGCCTCCGGGATTTGTCTCGGCGCCATATTTTTCGTCGCCGGCAATCGGATGACCGATAGATTGCATCTGGGCACG
>CAMTPG010000101.1 GCA_947074335.1 uncultured Parabacteroides sp. | reverse complement strand
ATAAATAATATATAATGATTCTTTATAAGGATATACATCCGAAATAAATCCTTCGGTTGTATCTACCGGTATCTCGAAAATCTCATTCGATTTATAATTGTAACAATACATATTATGATCGTTACGCGTAGTAAAAATCAGCTGATGATCCCGGCTGGCATAAACATTATAAACGGCATCCTGAAAACCAATCATCTGAAATGCCTCTTCCTGCGTATAAAATTGATCTTCGCCCGGATTATACATGCTGATGTTTTCATTCTGATAAGTAACCCATAAATTACCATCCTGTGTTTCGATAATTTTAGATACCACTTCATCCGAATAAGGCATGCCGTTTACTCGATGCTTAAACGATTTAAATTCGTAACCATCATACCGGTTCAGTTCGCTATTGGTGCCAAACCACATAAAACCTTTTTTATCTTTATAAATACAGGTAATTTCGTTTGATGATAAGCCGTGGTTTACATTCAAGCGGTTAAAATAGATTCCGGAGGAGCCATAGGCCGCGCTAAAACCGGAAACAAAAAGACATATATATATAAGAAGTATGTTTTTCATTGCTAATCATTCATGGTACTCACATAAATTACAAATCTAAGGATTTATACTGAAACTATTTAACGACTTCAGATCTTTTAATAGATATTCTATGGCTTAACAGCCAATATCTTTTACATTTGTAGAAATAATAAATAGCTTATGACCGTAAAAAAGGATCGAATACTCTGGGCAGATGATGAAATTGATTTATTAAAACCGCATATTCTTTTCCTGCAGGATAAAGGATACGAAGTGGTTCCTGTAAACAGCGGTCAAGATGCGATTGACAGTTGCAAAGAAGAAACTTTTGACATCATTTTTCTGGATGAAAATATGCCGGGATTAACCGGACTGGAAACACTGGCAGTGATTAAGGAGATGAATCCCGAAGTGCCTGTTGTTATGGTGACCAAAAGCGAAGAAGAGAGCATCATGAATCAGGCCATCGGCAACAAAATCGCCGATTATCTGATCAAACCGGTCAATCCCAATCAGCTTTTACTCTCCATCAAAAAGAATGTGCACAAGAATGATCTGATTACCGAAACCAAAACGGTAAACTATCAGCAGGAATTCAATAAAATCGGGATGCAGATTAACGATTCGTTTACGGCAACCGACTGGATGGATGTGTATAAAAAACTCATCTACTGGGAGCTGGAGCTCGAAAGCAGCAAAATCCCGATGACCGATATGCTGCGGATGCAAAAACAGGAGGCCAATAAATCTTTCTGTAAATTCGTGAAAAAGAATTACCTCGACTGGATGCAAAATCCCGACGACCGTCCGTTGATGAGCCCCGATCTGTTCAAGAAAAAGATCTTTCCGCTCCTCGATAAAGGCGAAAAACTCTTTTTTATTCTGATTGATAATTTCCGCCTCGACCAGTGGCGCGAAATCAAAGAGTTGCTTTCCGATCTTTTTATCATCGACGAATCGCTCTATTACAGCATTCTGCCTACGGCCACGCAATATGCGCGCAATTCCATCTTTTCGGGATTGATGCCGCTGCAGATCGAAAAGATGTTTCCGCAATTCTGGGTAGACGAAGACAGTGAAGAGGGAAAAAACCTGAACGAAGCCCCGCTGATTCAGACACAGATTGAGCGCTTCCGCAAAAAATATACCTTCTCTTATAATAAAGTATACGATTCGCAATATCAGGAAAAACTGCTGCACGTTGTGCCCACGCTGATGAATAATCAGCTCAATGTAATCGTGCTCAATTTTGTAGATATGCTTTCGCATGCCCGCACCGAGAATAAAATGATCCGCGAGCTGGCACAAAGCGAAGCCGCTTATCGCAGTCTGACGCGTTCCTGGTTCCAGCATTCGGGCATTCTCGATCTGTTCAGACGCATTGCCGGAAAAGGATATAAAATCATTGTCACTACCGATCACGGCACCATCCATGTAGACAATCCGCTCAAAGTGGTAGGCGATAAAAACACGAACACCAACCTGCGTTATAAAGTAGGCAAGAACCTGAATTATAACCCGAAAGAGGTATTCGAAATACGCAATCCCGAAAAAGCAGGTCTGCCCTCGCCCAACCTGAGCAGCAAATACATTTTCGCCATGAACAATGATTTCTTTGCCTATCCCAACAATTACAATTATTATGTATCTTATTATAAAAATACATTCCAGCATGGCGGGATATCTATGGAAGAGATGCTGGTTCCGTTTATCACATTGCATTCCAAATAATTAACATTTAGATGCAACAAACAGGAAAAGAGTTCGGCCGATTTTCATTAAGTTTGCAATTCAGAAAAAAGATCAGATGAAAACTATACAAATTAACAACTTGGCAACCATTCGCGATGCAGCAAAAGAATTTATTGCCGCGATGGATGATCGCACGGTTTTTGCTTTTCACGGCAAAATGGGTGCGGGAAAAACAACCTTTATTAAAGCCGTCTGCGAAGAACTGGGCGTGGAAGATGTGATTAACAGTCCTACTTTCGCCATCATCAACGAATATCGCAGTGAAGAGACCGGCGAGTTAATCTACCATTTCGATTTTTACCGCATCAACAAACTGAGCGAAGCCGAAGATATCGGTACCGAAGATTATTTCTTCAGCGGTGCACTCTGTTTCATTGAGTGGCCGGAGAAAATCGAAGAGCTGCTGCCGGGCGATGTGGTTGAAGTGAATATTACCGAAAATGCCGACGGCACACGCACCGTCGAATTTGATTAACGCCTATGGATCCATCCGAATATTTTATTCTGATACTTTTTATTGCTCTCGGCATCTTCTCGATGGCAGCCGCGGCATTTAATCTGGAATGGTATTTCAAAACCGGCGGTGCCATGATTTTTGTAAACAAATGGGGACGCAAAGGAGCTCGTATTTTTTACGGTATCCTGGGCGCTGCGCTGATTGGTTGCGGAATTTTAGGATTAACGTACTGGACCTGATACAATAAAAAAAGAGCAGTTTTCCGAAAATGGAAGCTGCTCTTTTTTTATCCTTATATAGCTGATTAATTGATCAGTGCAAAATCAATCTGCTTACGTTCCAGATTGGCCTGTGCAATTTTCACCGTAATCGGATCGCCCAGACGATAGGTTTGTTTGGTACGACGACCGGTCAGACAATAATTTTTATCATCGTAATCGTAGTAGTCATCGTCGAGATCGCGAATCGGAACCAGGCCTTCGCATTTATTCTCATTCAATTCCACATACAAACCCCATTCTACAACACCCGACACAACACCATCGTATACTTTACCGATTTTATCGCTCAGGAATTCTACCTGTTTATATTTTACGGAAGAGCGCTCGGCATTGGCTGCCACAAGCTCCATTTCGGAACAATGCTGACAATATTCTTCGTATTTATCTTTGATGGCACTGCGGCCGCCCGACAAATAGCGCTCCAGCAAACGATGCACCATCACATCCGGATAACGACGAATCGGCGAGGTAAAATGGGTGTAAAAATCCATTGCCAGACCGTAATGCCCTACATTATCGGTACTGTAACGCGCCTTTTGCATGGAACGGATGGCAAGGGTTTCCACCAGATTTTCTTCGGGTTTTCCCTGCACACTGTCCAGCAGTTTATTGATATCTTTGGAGATGTCCGAATTCTTGCCGTCGAGTCGCATTTTATAGCCGAACCGACTGATAAAGGTTGAGAAATTCTGCAACTTCTCGGGATCGGGCTGCTCGTGAATACGATATACAAATGTTTTTTTGGTTCTGCCCTTGCCCGGTTTGCCGATAAATTCGGCCACGGTTTCGTTAGCCAGCAACATAAATTCTTCGATCAGCTTGTTCGAGTCTTTGGCAATCTTGATATAGGTACCGATTGGTTTTCCCTTTTCGTCGATCTCGAATTTTACTTCATAGCGCTCGAAGGAGATCGCTCCCTTTTTAAACCGGCGCTCACGCATCTGTTTCGCCAGATCGTTCAGTTTAAGAATTGCCTCTTTGTGCAGACCTTCGCCCGTTTCAATCACCTCCTGCGCCTCTTCGTAGGTAAAGCGGTGATCACTTTTTATCACCGTGCGCCCTACGCGCGAACTTTGCATTTCGGCCTGATCATTCAGCTCGAAGATCGCCGAGAAACAAAGTTTTTCTTCATGCGGACGAAGCGAACAGATTTTATTACACAGGCGCTCCGGCAACATCGGAATGGTGCGGTCTACCAGATAAATTGACGTGGCACGTTCGTAAGCCTCTTTATCAATAATACTGCCCGGCTGCACATAATGCGTTACATCGGCAATATGCACACCCACTTCCCAGTTGCCGTTGGGCAATTGCTGAATTGAAAGAGCATCATCAAAATCTTTGGCATCTTTCGGGTCGATGGTGAAGGTCAGAATACCCCGGAAATCTTCGCGTTTGCTGATCTCCTCTTCGCTGATCTCTTCCGAAATTTTATCGGCTGCCGCTTCCACATTTTCGGGATATTTGTAAGGCAGTCCGTATTCGGCCAGAATGGCATGCATCTCGGCGGTATTATCGCCGGAAACACCCAGAATATCAACCACTTCTCCCAACGGATTTTTGGCACCTTCGGGCCAGTCGGTAATTTTTACAATCGCCTTATCGCCGTTTTTACCGCCTTTGAGCTTATCTTTCGGGATAAAGATATCGTTGGCCAGCGTTTTATCGCCGGTCACCAGAAAAGCAAATCCTTTCGAAAGTTGCAATCGACCGATCAGTACCTGCTCTTTCGAAGCAAGCACTTCGAGCACTTCGGCTTCAGGCTCGGCACCACGTTTCTTGGCAAAAAGCTGCACCTTCACCGTGTCGCCGTTCAGGGCATGACCCGAATTACGTTCGGCCACAAAGACCGGCGCACCGCCATCTTCGGGGATAAAGGAGTTTTTACCATTCTGACGGCGCATAAATGTGCCCACAGCCGTGGTTCCCAGATCATTATATCGATAGCGGCCTCTGTCGATTTCGGAGATGAAATTATCCGAAGCCAATATATACAGTATATCTACAACCTGCAGTTTCTGTACCTGATTGGTTACACCGATTTTGGTACTAAGCTGGCGGTAATTGAAAGTTTCTTTCGGAGACGTTTTAAAAGCATGCATAATAGCCTGCACCATGGCCTCCTTTTTCATTCGTTTATTTTTTCCTTTTGCCTCTTTTGAGCCTTCCGGCTTTCTTTTTTTAATCTCTTTTTTACCGGATTTTCGTCTTACCATATGTTTGGTTATTAAAGATGCGCACTGTGCACATCCCTTGTCCATATTAAAACAATAAAAGAGCCTGCCTGTTTAACGAAACAGCCTCTTCCTGTTTGATTTTTAGTTATTTCTTCTCTTGATAATAAGAGCGAAAAGATAGAATAGAAAAACGGGTAACTTAATTTATTAAATGTTTCTTTCCAATCTATAATTATTGCAAATATACGATTAATCCGCGGATTTAAATGCAAACCGCTGCAACTATAAAAGAGGATTAATTATTCTTCGCGGGATGATTTAAGCCGGGATTATTCACAGGAGGTCGATTTCTGATCCGGACGGACTACGGGCTGAAAAATGAAACTTCTCCAAAATAAATTTCGTTTTTTTGTATCCCCGGCAACACAAGACGAATAGATTATGCTTATAAATCTGATATACAGTGTACTAAAAAACGGATGCCGGTGTACTGTTTTTTCCATGCCGATGCAGTTGCAAACTCATTGTACAATGAGTTGCATACAGGTTGTACAATGTACTGCAAACTTGTTGTACAACAAAAGGGCAACTCATTGTACAACAAGTTGACAGTGCACCTGCATCCGGCTGTTACTGCATGGCGGTGTAAAAACGAGTATATCGCAGTTAGCAAATCGCTATAATCAGGCTTTATAAATCGGAATCGTACTAATTTATTGAAAGTAAAGCGGTATAAAAAAGAATAAATTGCTTAAATTTGCCATTCTAATTAAAGAATCAATGAGCGTAGAAATAAAAGAGGTAACGAGTAAAAAGGAATTAAAAAAGTTCGTCAAATTTAATATCGAACTCTACAAAGACAATCCTTATCACATCCCCGGATTAATTGAAGAAGAGCTGGTTACATTAGATAAGAAAAAAAATCCCGCATTCGAGGTTTGCGATGCCGTCTATTTTCTGGCCTATCGCGACGGTAAAATCGTGGGGCGCATCGCCGGCATGATTAACCGCCCCAGCAATGAGGTATGGAATCAGAAAAGAGCCCGTTTCGGTTTTGTCGATTTTATTGACGACCAGGAGGTGGTTGATGCACTTTTTAATGCCGTACAGCAATGGGCGAAAGCTCAGGGCATGGAAGAGATACACGGACCGATGGGCTTTACCGATATGGATCATGAAGGGATGCTGATTGAAGGTTTTGATCAGTTGGGAACGATGGCTACCATCTATAATTATCCCTACTATCCGGTGCATATGGAGCGTATGGGTTTTGAGAAAGATCAGGATTGGCACGAATTTAAAATTTATATTCCCGAAGGTGTACCCGATAAACATCTGCGTATTGGCGAAATCGTGAAAAAGAAATACGGGCTCAAGGTGATGAAATTTAAAAATGCCAAAGAGATTATGCCGTATGCACGCGATGTATTCCGTACGCTCAACGCTGCGTTCTCGCCGCTTTACGGATTTGCTCCGCTTACCGAAAAGCAGATTGATTATTATGTAAAAATGTATATCCCGATGTTGCGTTTCGATCTGGTAACACTGATTATCAAAGAGGAAGACAACTCGGTGGTAGGTTTCGGCATTTCGCTGCCCAGTCTTTCGCGTGCGATGCAGAAAGCCAAAGGACATATGTTCCCCTTCGGCTGGATTTATCTGCTGAAAGCATTAAAAAGCAAACCCAAGGTGATCGATTTATACCTCACCGGCGTATTGCCCGAGTATCAGAGCAAAGGTGTGAATGCCTTGTTGTTTAACGATCTGATCCCCGAATACATTAAAGTGGGTGCCGTTTATGCCGAGAGTAATCCCGAACTCGAAACCAACAGTGCCGTACAGGCGCAATGGGATTATTTCGAACGCGAGCATCACAAAACCAGAAGAGCTTTCATCAAACAACTATAATCAGTAAAAGGAGGTTATATCAATAAAATTATGGATGAACTGAATTCAACCTTACAGCAGCCCACCGCGTACAACGATGATGATATCAAAACGCTCGACTGGATGGAGCACATCCGCCGGCGTCCGGGTATGTATATCGGTAAACTGGGCGACGGAACGTATGCCGACGACGGAATTTATGTATTGTTGAAAGAGGTACTCGATAATTCCATCGACGAATATATGATGGGATATGGCAAAACCATCGAGGTAACCGTACACGAAGGTACCGTGAGTGTGCGCGACTATGGTCGCGGCGTGCCGCTGGGTAAAGTAGTGGATGTATCGAGTAAGATGAATACGGGTGCCAAATACGACAGTAAGGCGTTTAAGAAATCGGTAGGTCTGAACGGTGTGGGTATCAAAGCCGTAAACGCACTGAGCCGTTATTTTCTGATTACCAGCTATCGCGACGGCGAATGTAAGCGGGTGGAATACAGTCGCGCCCTGATTGTAGAAGAGGACCCGATACAGGCTACCGACGAAGCAAACGGCACGGCGATCTGCTTTACACCCGATCCGGAGATTTTTAAAGATTATGTTTACAAGGATGAATTTATCGAGACACTGCTGAAGAATTATGTGTTTCTGAATTCAGGATTAACCATCCTCTTTAACGGTAAAAAGTTCTTCTCGCGCAACGGACTTGTAGATCTGCTGAACGAGAATATGACGACCGAACCGCTTTATCCCATCATCCATCTGCAGGGCGAAGATATTGAGGTGGTGATTACTCATAGTCATCAGTATGGCGAAGAGTATTATTCGTTTGTAAACGGACAACATACCACACAGGGCGGTACGCATCTTTCGGCTTTTCGCGAGGCTATCGGTCGTGTGATTAAAGAATATTATACCAAGAATTTCGAATATTCGGATATTCGTGCCGGTATTGTGGCGGCAATCAGCATCAAGGTGGAAGAGCCGGTGTTTGAAAGTCAGACCAAAACAAAACTGGGCTCGAAAGATATGGGCCCCGACGGTCCGTCGGTAAATAAGTTTATCGGCGATTTCATCAAAAAGGAGCTGGATAATTACCTGCATAAGCATGCCGATACTTCGGATGCACTGCTGCG
>CAMTPG010000100.1 GCA_947074335.1 uncultured Parabacteroides sp. | reverse complement strand
ACATCGCAGGTCATTGCCCAACTTCAATATTCATTCTGATAATGAAACATTTATATTCTGTTCTATCTATAACTTTAGTCTTTCTCTTTATGTTGACGACGAGTTGCGATGACGGCGACCTCAAGCCGCAAAGCAACTCGTCTGAAACAGGAAGACGCATCAGCATGCAGGTAAACTTCAACGCACTCAAAGCCTGGCCTCAGAATTATATGCTTACACTGGCTGCTTTCGGCGCAGATCAGGAAACACCGCTTGTCTCGAAGCAGTTTGCACAACCCGAGAAAGAATCGGATATACAGACACTCGAACTTTCGGGATTGCCCGACGATGCGCAGACCATTCAAATAGCACTGCTCACAAAAGGGCGCAAACTGATTTATTCATTCTACACACATACGCTTGATGACGGCGATGAAGATGTAATGCTTCGGGCCGAAAATCTCTCGCTGGCCTCGTACGGCAGAATCCAGCAACAGGTGTTTAATCAGTATTGTACCGCCTGCCACGGTGCCGGCGATCGCGCAGCCGGCAGTTTATATCTGACGGCCGATAAAAGTCATGCGATGCTGGTCAATGCTACCGCTCATGCTGCAATCACAAACAAAAAACGGGTGGAACCGGCTATGCCCTCGCAAAGTTTTCTGATCGAAATACTCGAAGAGGATCTGCTGAATTACAATCACACCGATGTGTTACCGCACGATGAACTGGTCACTTTGCTGAAAACCTGGATCAGCAACGGAGCAAACAACGACTAAAAGGAACAAGTTGTATGTATAATAAGATAACAATTACGCTGGCAGAGCCTTCGGCCATTATCCGGAACGGATTAAGTTGTATCATCCGCCAACTTACGGATATCAATTTCCACATTACCGAAGTATCGACCATCGAGCTGCTTTCCAGCTGTTTGCCGCTGTACAAACCCGATATCATCATTATCAATCCGAATATACTGGGTTGCTATCCGGTGAAACAGTTGGTTGAGCTCTCCGAATCGCCGGACATGAAATGTCTGGCCTTTCTGTATGCGCAGCCGTTGCCCAATCAGATCCGGCAATACGACGGCACGGTTTCCATTTATGATACGCCGGCTAAAATCAAACAGACGATCAGTCAGTTTCTGCCCGAACCTTATCTGGAAGCAGATCAGGATGACGAAGTATTACAACTCAGTTGCCGGGAACGCGAAATTATCTGTTGCATTGTGCGTGGCATGACAAACCGGCAAATAGCACAAATGCTGGCGCTCTCTACGCACACCGTGCATACGCATCGCCGCAACATTGCCCGCAAGCTGCAGGTACACAGTACCAGCGGACTGACTGTATATGCCATTATGCATAATCTGATTCCGATAAAAGAATTGAGAAATTGATGGTTGCAAACTTTCTATATTCATTAATTACATCTACTTTTGAAGAGCAGATGAAACAATCAGACAAAACATGAAAGATCTACTTCAACACTATAACTCTACAGATGCCCGGATTGCTGTTTTCGAATCGGCAGCCGGCATAACCGAATATCATATTTTATTCCAGCAAACCGATCCCGACGAAGATTTCGAGACACAACTCAACGCCCTGCATGCAGCTTATACCGCTTGCATGACACAGCTGACTGATGCTCCTAAAGCGGTTTTCAAACGTTATTTTCTAAGCGACGTAAGTAATCAGACGGCCGATGTAATGGAAAAAGAGCGTTTATACGGATATACGCCACTCTCGATTGTACAACAGGCACCGCTCAATGGCACAAAACTGGCACTCTGGGTCTGGCTGCAGAGTGATGTTGAAACCGGTGTGATCAGCGATAAACTGTTCGAAGCGCGGGCTGGCAGATATCGCCAGTTATTCGGGACTAATCTGCACAATCGGGCAGCCAATTCGGAATATCAGATGCGTCTTATTTTCCGCGAATATATTATGCAACTGGCTGCGGCCGGCTGTAATCTGGCAGCTAATTGTTTGCGCACCTGGATCTTTGTACAGAATGTGGATGTAAATTATGCCGGCGTGGTGAAAGCACGAAAAGAAATTTTTGCCACACAGAATCTGACCGAACATACACATTATATTGCCAGCACAGGCATTGAAGGACGCCATGTGGATCCGATGGTTTTTGTTACCATGGATACGTATGCGGTTGACGGTATCAAAAATGAACAGATCCGTTACCTGCATGCGCCCGAACATTTGAATCGTACGTACGAATACGGTGTAACTTTCGAGCGTGGCACCGCCATTACCTATGGCGACCGTTCGCATATATTCATTTCAGGCACGGCCAGCATAGATAAATTCGGAGAAATTGTTTATCCCGGCGATATCATCCGTCAGGCCGGACGCATGATGGAAAATATTGAAGCACTGCTGGCCGAAGCCGGCGCCGGTTTATCGGATATCATGCAGGCTATTGTTTATCTGCGCGATACGGCCGATTACAAACGGGTAAAAGAATGGCTCGAAAAGCATCATCCCGCATTGCCTTTTTTGCTGGTTCTGGCGCCGGTTTGTCGTCCGGGCTGGCTCATCGAAACAGAATGTATCGCCGTGAAGCACGAAACACGACCCGAATTTGCGCCTTTTACGGCAAAGTAATATTCGGGGCGGAACCGAAAGTAAAACCGAACTGTTACTTGTACACAGCCAATTGTTGATAAAATCACGGGCAGCTTGTCTGTTTTCTGAAAACGGGCATGCCATTGTTTTACCGGAATCCGGCAAAAAACAGTTATATTTGAGTAATAATATCCGATTAGAAATAAAAACTATGTATAAAACAGGCGAATATCGGGAAACCGATAAAATGAGTGATCTGATTTGCGACAATTATCCGATGGTTTTGGTGATGAGCCGTTTCGGCATCGCACTGGGATTTGGCGAGAAAAATATTGGCGAAGTCTGTCGCACCAATCAGGTAGATGTATATACATTTCTGAAAGTAGTCAATTTTCTGGCAACCGATGTACACGAACCCATAACCGGTTACGATACCAGGCTTTCGCTCGATACATTGATTACCTATCTGCATAATGCACACGATTATTTTCTGGAGTTTCGTTTACCCAATATCCGCCGGAAGCTTTCCGAGAGTCTGAAGGATTGCCCGAAAGATGCAGCATTCGTTATTACCCGGTTCTTCGATGAATATGCAGCCGAAGTGAAAAAGCATATGAATTATGAAGAGAAAACCGTATTCCCGTATGTGCGCGAATTAGCCCGTGGCATTAAGAATCCGAAATATAACATTACTATTTTCCGTAAACATCACGATCAGATCGAGATGAAACTGGTGGAACTTAAAAATATCCTCATTAAATATTTTCCGGGTGAGGGTTCGAATCTGCTAAACAGCGTGCTGTTTGATATCTTTGCGACCGAACAGGATCTGGCCACACACAATCAGGTGGAAGATTTCATGTTTGTTCCTGCGATTCTGGCTTTAGAAAAATCGATTTAAACAGGCCGACATGAGCATTACATTAAAAATAGTTGTGGCTGAATCGTCTGCCATTATCCGTTCGGGACTGGAAATGATGTTGAAAAAGCTTTCCGGTATGAACATTAAAGTTATCGAAGCGGATTCGGCTGATAAATTATTGGAATTAATCCGGCATAATCAGCCCGATTTATTGATTATTAATCCGGCTTTTCCGGGTTGTTTTTCTTTACAACAAATTAAAGATGAATCCCGTTGCCCGGATATAAAATGTCTGGCTCTTATCTACAGTCTGATGGATCAGTCGCTCTTGCGCGGTTACGACGATCAGATTAATATTTACGACAGCACAGATGAGATTCGCCATAAACTGGAACGATTGCATGAAGATGAAGCAAATGAATCGGCAACCGACGAACAGCTTGCACTCAGTACACGCGAAAAAGAGATTGTGGTCTGTGTGGTTAAAGGCATGACAAACCGTGAAATTGCCGATCGTCTTTATCTCTCCACGCATACAGTTATTACACACCGCCGTAATATTGCCCGTAAGCTGCAAATTCACAGTGCCAGTGGTTTAACAGTATATGCCATTGTAAATAAATTAGTAGAACTGGATGAAATAAAAACCTGAAAGAGAACAGAAAAAGATCAGGTCCGGCTTATGACTCGAAAATAAACAAAAAGGTCTGTTGTACAATTGCTTGACAACAGACCTTTTTTGTGTGTTCCATTCGAATTATAAATAGATCTCACCAAAAAACTCGGGGCAATGAAAATCCGGATTCGGTAATCCGATCGGATTCCAGCTCAGAAAATGCGGAAACTCTGTTTCATCTGCACATTTGTAGAAATTGCCCATAATTTTTTCAGGCAGATTAGTCGGATCTAATCCCATTGTTTTAAAAGGAATGGCCACTACCAACTCCCAGGAATAGACACCCAACTTTTCTTCGAAGGGTTGTTTTTCGATCGTAGAATGTCTACGAATAGACGCATAAGCTTCGGACGTAATCGAAACTTTACTGCTACGTGACTCGCGATAAGATGCATCGCAGACACCAATGCAGTTAAACTCAAAATTAAAGTAGTTGTTATCACCGGGGCGTCTCATAAAAAATTCCACACAGCTGTCGGTATAAACCGGCGAGCCATCTTTGTCGTGAAGAGCTTTCAGCGAATTTCCCTTTACAAAATAACGAATATACAAGGCATTGTCAGATCGGGCCACATCAAAAGCCACAATCGGCTTGTATGGATATTCTGCCCAGTTTACACTGTCAATGTATTCCCGTTGCGCTTTGTTTTCCATTAAAAATCCCACAGACGATAAATCCAACACATCTAATGTTGTTAAATAAGGAACCTTAAGTTTCTTCATTGCATAAAAAATCTATTTAAAAAATATTCAAGTGAATATAAGATGAAAAAATGACCGACACCAATCCTGCTAAAGCCAGTAACATAATAATAGAACCAACAATTTTATTCATCAACCAAATCCCGCGGACATTAAACCATTTTTTTAATTTCGATACCAAATAAGTAATGCCCAGCCACCACACAATGGCTCCGAATCCGATAAATAATATGCCGATAATTAAATGTATTGCTGTATATTCGGGTAAAATAAAGCCAAAACGGGCAAATAATCCGATATACAATAATACAATTAATACATTACTAAAAGTAAGCAAAAAAGCTGTGATAAAATCTTGCGTAAACGAAAGTTTTTTTTCACCCTGTTTTTGCAAACTTTTCGATGGATTTGATCTGAATATATAATACCCGAAAAGCGCTAAAACAATGCTGCCCATGATTTGCAGCGGATTCTGATTTGCTTCCACAAAATTCACAACAACCCCCATCCCCAAACAGGTTAATGCTGCGTAAGTTATATCAGACAAGGTAGCGCCTAAACCGGTTATAAATCCATGCCACCGACCTTTATTTAATGTTCTTTGAATACATAACATTCCTACTGGTCCCATCGGTGCAGAAACCAGTATTCCAATTATTAAACCTTTTCCAATCAATCCAAGCATGCGCCTTTTTATGCCTTAATTATTTGCAAATATAATCGCTATTCGTGATAAAAAAAACTAAAACGACTATATGATTGTTTATTTAAAACACTTAAAAAAGACGATTTATTATTTATTCCGTTCTTTTTCCAACATTTTTTTCAAACGAGCTACCTGATCCGGATATTTTTCGGCTACGTTCGATTTCTCTCCGGGATCGGATGCCAGATGATAAAGCTGTTCTTCTTTGCTATTACCCAGCTCTGTATTCGTTAATGCATTATACGCATTTTTGTTATTTGGCGTAATGTATTTCCAGTCACCATCCGATATCGATAATGCACCGGCAAATTCTATCACATAATCACGACCCTTTTCATCTTCTCCCAAAAATGCGGTCAACTGATTCTGACTATCAGGTGCTGCATTTGCAGGTATTTCCTGCCGGATAAGATCGGCCATCGATGCATAGAGATCGACATGCGAAACGAGTGCCGGCGAAACTTTGGGACTTACTTTTTCGGGCCAGCTTACAATCAGCGGAACGCGCGTTCCGGCTTCATAATTACTGTATTTTCCGCCACGGAATGGTCCCCACGGTGTATGATCGCCCAATAATTCAACAGCCTGATCGGCATAACCGTCGTCTACAACCGGACCATTATCGCTACTTAATACTATCAGGGTATTATCGGCAATACCGGCTTCTTCGAGTGCATCGAGAATCTGACCCACGGTCCAGTCGAATTGCAACAAAGCATCTCCGCGCGGTCCCATGCCGCTTTTACCCACAAATCGTTCGTGCGGCCAGCGTGGTACGTGCGCATCGTTTGTGCCTACATATAAAAAGAATGGTTCCGTTTTATGTGTATCAATAAACTGAACAGCCTTCATTGTGATGCTGTCGGCAATATTTTCGTCTTCCCACAAAGCCTGTTTTCCGCCTTTCATATAACCAATACGCGATATGCCGTTTACAATAGCCATATCGTGACCATGATTCGGACTCGGTTTGAGTTTGGTTAATAATTCGGGATGTGTTTTACCTAAAGGCTCGCCTTCGAAAGGTTTCGAATAACTCACTTCGATAGGATCGTTCGGATCCAGATTAACCACACGCTGATTTTCTACCCATACACAGGGAACACGATCGCCCGTAGCTGCCATAATGTATGAATAATCAAAGCCCAGATCAGCCGGACCCGGCGTAATGAAGTTGTTCCAATCCTGAGCACCCTGACGATCAGCCAGTCCTAAATGCCATTTACCAATCGCACCGGTTGTATAACCCTGCGCCTTAAACAGATCGGGAACAGTAGGCTGTTCGGGACGAATCACCATACCTGCATCGCCATCGGCAACGCCTGTATCGTTTCTTCGCCAGGCATAATGCCCGGTAAAAAGCGAGTAACGCGAAGGTGTACTGGTAGCAGCCACAGCATGCGCATCAGTAAAACGTACACCACTGTCAGCCAGACGGTCTACATTCGGAGTATGAATAGTTTTTGCGCCGTAGCAGCTTAAATCGCCATAACCTATATCATCGGCAATTAAGAAAATGACATTTGGTTTTTGTTGAGATTCGTTTGTTGTTTTTTGTTTAGCAGAGGCAGCACAAACCGTTAGCAGGGAGGTTCCGATGCTGACACTCATCCATAGTTTCTTTGTCATGATATCAATAATTTGCTGCTAATTTACAATTTAGTTTCGAACAATCCATCAATTTAACCTTATTGTAACATTTGTTTCACATTCAAGAAATATCTGTAACGTTATTTTGCATCGTAATATTTAACAGACAACTAAAAATGAAGAGAACATTTGTACTGGCAATACTTGCCGTTAGTTTATTTTCGATGAATGGTTTTGCTCAAAAAATAAAAGGAAGTGATACCTGTTTACCTTTAACACAATTGGAGGCTGAAACATACATGAAGAGTTATCCATCTTCGAAAATCACGGTTACCGGCGGTGGCTCGGGTGTGGGAATATCAGCGTTGATGGATGGAACGACAGATATTGCAATGACATCGCGTAAAATGAAATTCGATGAAAAGATGAAGCTCCAACAAGCCAAAAAAACACCGAAAGAGGTAGTTGTAGCTTATGATGCACTGGCAGTTGTTGTAAATCCGGCTAATAAAGTAACCGATCTTACCCGCGAACAACTGGAAGATATTTTCACCGGAAAGATTAAAAATTGGAAAGAAGTGGGCGGCGAAGACATGAAAATTGTGGTTTATTCGCGCGAAACCTCATCGGGCACTTACGAATTCTTTAAAGAAAGTGTATTAAAAAATAAAAATTATATGAACGGCATTCTGAGTATGCCGGCAACAGGTGCTATTATCCAGTCGGTGGGACAAACTAAAGGAGCCATTGGTTATGTAGGTCTGGCTTATCTGAATAAAGAGGTAAAACCGATACATATTTCGTATGATGGCGGAAAAACCTATACCGAACCCTCTTTTGATAATGCAAAAAACAAAAGCTATCCGATTGTTCGACCACTATTTTATTATTATGAAGCCGCCAACGAAAAAACGGCAAAACCATTTATTGATTATGTCTTATCCGACGACGGACAGAAACTGGTCACTCAGATCGGCTATATTTCGGTTCAATAAATCACGATTCATTTTTCAATATAACTACTTTCGAAGAACGGTTTGCGGTGTTATTCCGTGAACCGTTTTTTTATGTCAGTTTGTCAGTCGGGATATTACGCCCAAAGAAAGGCCTTGTAAGCTCGGAAGAGCACACGTCTGAACTCCAGTCACATTCCGAAATCTCGTATGCCGTC
>CAMTPG010000099.1 GCA_947074335.1 uncultured Parabacteroides sp. | reverse complement strand
GCGATTGCCGAATATGGTTCGGTTATTGCCTTGTCGTATGTGGCTGCACAACGTACATTCTTCGGTTACAATGATATGGCGGATGCAAAAAGTCTGCTCGAATCGATTGCACGCAGCTTCGGTTACATCTACGGACGCGAAAAAAATGTACGCATCAATACCATTTCGCAATCACCTACGGTTACAACTGCCGGCAGTGGCGTGAAAGGCATGGATCACCTGTTGGATTTCTCAGACAAAATGAGTCCGCTGGGCAATGCCGACGCCGACGAATGCGCAAACTACTGTGTGATGATGTTCTCTGATTTCACCCGCAAAGTGACGATGCAGAATCTCTTCCACGATGGCGGATTCTCGAGCATGGGCATGAGCTTGCGTGCCATGAATCAGTATAGTAAAGGCATGGAAGAATATACTGACGAGCATGGTCAGATTATCTACGGCTAAATAAAATAAGCACAGGCGGAAACCTTTTCCGCCTGTTTTTTTGTTACATAATAAGGATACATTATAATAACCACAGATTTATGTTAATTAAGATTTACCCGGATAATCCGAATCCGAAGGAAATAGAGAAAGTAGTAACGGTTCTGCGCGACGGCGGATTAGTTATTTATCCAACCGATACCATTTATGCCATTGGTTGCGATGCACTGAATGTGCGCGCCGTTGAACGCATCTGTAAACTGAAAGGGGTAAATCCGCAAAAAAGTAATCTCTCCATTATCTGTTACGATCTGGCCAATCTGAGCGAATATGCAAAGGTTAGCAATTCGGCCTTTAAACTGATGAAGAAGAATCTGCCCGGCCCGTTTACCTTTATTCTTCCCACAAGCAGCTCACTCCCCAAAATCTATAAAAACAGAAAAGAAGTGGGAATTCGTGTTCCGGATAGCTCAATTGTTCGTACCTTAGTACAGGAATTGGGAAATCCCATCCTGACCATGTCGATCCGCGATGATGATGATATCAAAGAGTACAGCACCGATCCGGAGCTGATCGAAGAAAAATACGAATCGATAGTAGATATGGTTATTGATGGCGGTTACGGAGGTTTCGATCCCTCCACAGTGGTAGATTGCACAACCGATGATTTTCAAATCATCCGTCAGGGTAAAGGAGAATTAAGTTATTAGGCACCTGGCGGAACATACAAATCCTGATAACAAACTACATTACCGCTTTTAGCATGGTTCACGTTATGAATTGGAATTCACTTCTTTCGGGAAAACGGTTCGGTATGGAAGATTATCCCGAACGCAAACATGAGCGCACTGATTTTCAGCGTGATTATGATCGTCTTATCTTTTCTTCTCCCTTCCGGAGATTACAGAATAAAACACAGGTGTTTCCGCTGCCGGGAAGTATTTTTGTGCACAACAGGCTGACGCACAGCCTGGAGGTGTCGTGTGTAGGTCGTTCATTGGGCAATAATGTAGCCAAAGGACTGATGCAGAAATATCCCGACGGCAGCGTGAATTTTCCGGAAATCGGGTCGATTGTATCGGCAGCCTGTCTGGCACATGATATGGGCAATCCGCCTTTCGGCCATTCGGGCGAACGTGCCATCTCGGCCTATTTTACCGAAGGCAACGGCTTAAAATGGAAAGAACAGATTCTGGAAGAGGGAGGCCGCTACGCCGATTTCGAACATTTCGAAGGAAATGCCAATGCGATGCGCCTGCTTACACATCAGTTTATCGGCCGTCGCAAAGGCGGATTTGCGCTGACATACAGCACGCTGGCTTCGATTATCAAATATCCGTACGCTTCGGTTTTTGCCGGCAAAAAACATAAGTTCGGCTTTTTTCAGTCCGAAGAGGATTTATACCTGCGCATCGTGAACGAGCTGGGCATTTGTCCGGATCCGAACGATGCGAATAAATATGCACGTCATCCACTTGTTTTTCTGGTGGAAGCGGCCGATGATATCTGTTATCAGATCATGGATATTGAGGATGCCTGCAAACTGCATATCCTGACTACCGACGAAGCTATCCAACTGTTACTGAACTTCTTTGCCGGCGATCGCCTGAAACGTATCGAAGAGGTGATGCAGCTGGTAGACGATACAAACGAAAAGATTGCTTACCTACGCTCCTGCATCATTGGTTTGCTGGTGGATGAATGCTCGAAAGCTTTTCTGAACAACGAAGAGCTGATTTTATCCGGGAATTATCACGATCCGTTAATCAGCCGGATCGCCGAACAGGCACGAAAAGCCTATGCCACCTGTTCGGCGACGGCCTGCAAAAAGATCTACAAAGCCAAAGAGGTGCTGGATATCGAACTGGCCGGTTATCACATCTTCAGTCATCTGATTGATACCCTGACCGAAGCCGTAATGAATCAGGAGCATGCTTACAGCAAATTATTATTGCAACGCATCCCCGAACAATATGATACACAGGCTAAAACCACCTATGGCAAAATACAATGTGTGCTGGATTACATTTCGGGCATGACGGATGTTTATGCACTCGATCTGTATCGGAAAATTACCGGCATGAGTTTGCCGGCCGTTTAACATCGATTCATTCGGGAAATTTGGATTGAACTAATCAAAACTCTTCGCGATACTTGCCTTCCTGTTTATCTTCGAGGATATTCAGATAGCTTTTATAGCGCGATTCGCTGATATAATGCTCTTCCACAGCCTGCAATACGGCGCATCCCGGTTCGTGACGGTGCGAACAATCATTGAATTTACAGTTTTCGGAGAATCGGAAGATTTCGGGGAAGTAATGGGCAATCTCGGCGCCTTCCATTTCAATGGTTCCGAAACCTTTGATTCCCGGCGTATCAATCAGGTAGCCGCCATCGGGCAAAGCAATCATTTCAGAGAAAGTGGTGGTATGCATTCCTTTGTTATGATAGGAGGAGATATCGCCGGTTTTCAGATTCACGCCCGGAATCAGTTTATTGATGATCGTGGATTTGCCGACACCCGAATGACCAGAAAGCAACGTAATCTTATCTTTCAGATCGGCTTTCAGTGCATCCAGTCCCTCTTCTGTTTTTGCACACAGTTTGGAGCAGGGATAACCAATCGTGGTATACAAATTGATCATCGCATCCAGCATTTCGGCATCATCACCCGAATAACGGTCGATTTTATTAAACACCAGTTTCACCGGAATGCGATAGGCTTCGGCAGTTGCCAGAAAACGATCGATGAATACCGTGGTTGTAATCGGATAATTCACGGTAACAATCAGCATGGCCTGATCTAAATTGGCCGCAATGATATGCGATTGTTTGGAGAGGTTGGAAGCTTTACGAATGATGTAATTCTTACGCGGTTCAATTTCAGAGATAAAGGCAGTGCCACCGGTATTTTCTTCGATCACCACGCGATCGCCCACGGCAATGGGATTCGTGGTCCGAATCTCTTTCAGACGAAAGTTCCCTTTGATTTTACTTTCCACATCACGGCCGTCGTCGGTCCGCACGGTATACCAGCTTCCTGTATTCTTAACTACTAAACCATTCATTCGCACGAAATTAGGGATTTAAACAGAGGATTCTAAAAAAGAGGGGCGAAATAATTCGCCCCCTGTATTAAATTGTCATGATTTCTTTTTCTTTAGCGGCGTACAGCTCATCTACTTTCTTCACATATTTATCGTGAATCTTCTGAACTTCAGCCTCGGCATCTTTTTCCATATCTTCCGGCACATTGTCGGTCTTGATACTTTTCTTCAAAGCATCAATGGCATCGCGACGTGCATTACGGATGCTTACTTTGGCATTTTCGGCCTCCTGTTTGGATTGTTTTGCCAATTGTTTACGACGCTCTTCGGTAAGCGGCGGAATACCGATACGAATCATTTCGCCATTATTTTCGGGCGTAATACCCAGATCCGAATCCATGATTCCTTTTTCAATATCACGAATCAGATTCTTCTCCCACGGAGTGATCAGGATTGTTTTGGCATCGGGAACTGTAATTGTAGCTACATTTGCCAGTGGAACGGGACTTCCGTAATAGATTACTTTTACATTATCCAACAGTTTCGGATTGGCTTTGCCTGCCCGGATGTGAGATAATTGTTCATCTAAATGAGCAATTGCATGTGACATCTTCTCGTCTGCCGCCTTTACATACTGTTTTGTATCTGCCATAAGGAATTATGATTTATATTTTCTGTTTTTGATTAACAAAAGTAATATTAATTTTTAAGCTTAGCAACTCTTTTTCCGATTAATACGCGATCGAAATAACAGCTAACTGCATGATTTACCCAAACCTGCGGTCTAATCGCAGCCGGAGGCATTTCGCGTAAGGCATAGATGATGTGCTCTTTTTCAGAACAAAAACAAATTACAGGTTGTTTATCCACATTTGGATAAAATGCATCAATCTGCTTCGGATCATGGTGAATACGGTTTAAACTCCAGCTGATTCCACAGACAAAAAGCAGGGCATCGGCGGTATCTGACAGTTCGGAAACAAGGATGTGGAAAGCATCGACCGATTGCTTAGTTTCTCTCAAATACAACATAAAATCGAGTGCCGCCATCACGCCCAGCGCTAATCCGGCCGTAAGTCTGCCGGTGCATTGCCCGGCTTTGATCCAGAGCAGCGTGGCGAGTCGGTTACGAATGGCATATTTAATGTCGTGCCGCGGATATTTTAGTAAAATAGCCTGTTGCATCTGCTCCAGATCCACTTCCGAAGTATCGGGCGTTTTGATATCATATACCGGCGAACCGTCGGCAGCATCCAGACCGGCCACTTCGAGCCGATTGCCGTCGCGCCGTATTAGCCGGCAATAGGTTACGCCCAATTGATTAGGACGAAACTGCGACCGGCAGGCAAAAATACCGCAATGATCACCCGATTGCAGTTTCTCCTGCAGATGAATTTCGGAAATCCGGTCCAACCCGAACAGAACCAACAGATGCGAATGTTCTTCGATTGCTTCCAATCCCGCAGCAAAGGCGGCATCCACCACAATCTGACTGCACAGCATCTTTAGCTGGCCCGGCACATCGTCTATGCTGCCCTGATTCATGACAAAACCGATCGGTTGAATTGTTTTATTTTGCATGTTGTTTATATGAGCTAAAGATAACTGTTTATAATGAACCGGATGAATGGCTGAACATAAATTTTACTGTTATTAAACCAGTTACACTTTAACTGGATACAATTATGCCTCAATAATATTCTACTTTAAAATGATCTGATTACTATCAATTATAATTATTTTACAATTTAATCATATTATAATTAGAATCAAGACATCCGATTATTTCAGATAATGGAAATTCCCGTAACCTGTCAAACCTTCTGTTTATTTACCTCATTTACCGAAACGAATTGCGCAGCAACAAAAACAGAAAAATCGGAACCCCCACAAACGAGGTGATAATGCCAACAGGAACAATAACAGGCGAAAGCAATGTGCGCCCGAGTGTATCGCAAAACAACAGAAATAAGCCTCCGCAAACGGTAGTAACCGGAATCAGGTGTTCCTCATTACTACCAATGCAGGCACGGACAATATGCGGTACAACCAGACCTACAAAAGCAATTACGCCAAAAAAGGAGACTACCAATGCTGTACAAAGTGAACAGCAGATGAGTGCAGTTCTGCGGATGCGCACCGGATTCACGCCCAGACTTACGGCATATTCGTCACCATACCGCAGTGCCTTATAATTCCAACGATTGAGATACAGATAAATAAGAACCGGCAGGCATATAACAGTCACAACCAAAAGCCGTTGCCAGTTAGCGCGCCCCAGATCGCCAAATGTCCAGAATACCAATGTGGAAAGCTGTACCTTATCGGCAATATACTGCAAGGCCGAAATACCGGCGCTGAATAAAGAGCCGATAATGATTCCCGCCAAAATAATAATCTCGGCCGAAGAGCGCTTCAACCGGCTGATGTATAAGATTAATGCCAGTCCGATGAGCGACGAAGCAAACGAAAACACTGCAATCACATACGGATTATCATAATAAAACACCGTTCCTGCCTTCGCTACCGACGAGCCGGCACCAAACAAAATAATGGCCAGTGCGGCACCGAAAGCTGCCGATGATGAAAGTCCCAGCGTATAAGGCGATGCCAGCGGATTGCGTAAAATGATCTGCATAATCGCCCCCGACATCGCCAGCGTAGCGCCGGTAAGTACAGCAGCCAGGATTCGCGGCATGCGGATATTAAGGAAAATCTGCAACGCCATTTCATTACGCTCGCCGGTGAACAGCGCGATAAAATCGCGAAAATTCAGCCGGCTCCCGCCCGTGATAAAGGCATAATATCCAACCAGCAACAACAGAAAAAACAACAGAATCAGAAATCCCGTGCGCCGGCGTTTATACTGTTTATATTGATCAATGACACTTTTCGTCATAATTCGTCTGTAATATTTCTGTACCAGCCCCATTCGGCAATCAGCGAATCCGAAACATCGGCACCCACAAACTGCACCAGAATTTCGTTTGCCTTATCCCGCAGATCCACATCCTCAAAAGCATCGGGATAGATTACCTTACCTACACTCCAGGCATTAATCAGCATCGCTTCGAAATTGGAATGAAACATATAAAAAGGCCACAATAAATAAATGTTATTATTTTTATAACTCTTCAGCACTTTAGATAAAGCCTGATTGGTTCTGAAATTATCTTTCACCAGCTTATAGCCGCCCTGATCCACAAACAGATAATCGGGATTCCATGCCAGCAATACCTCCATATCGATCGTTGTATTCTCGAAACCGGCCATGCTTTCGCGCATCAGCGAGGCGGCCGCATTGGGCACCTGCACCAGACGAAATGCTGCATATCCGGGGTCGGTCGATACAATATCATGCCGCCCGCGATAAGAAATGCCTCCGAGATAAGCCTGCTTCTTCGTTCCTCTGCCGGAACGCTGCCACAGATCTTCGATTTCGTAACAGATATAGTTGATCAGCGAATCGGTCTGCTCCTCAGTACCCAGCAGCTCTCCCAGCAATTGCAGATTCTCCAGAAAGAGCTCACATTGATCACCCAGATTACCATATTCGATGACGACAACCGGCAATTGTAATTTATCGGAAAGTTCGTCGGCATCGCCGATTGTCATATTTGAGGTAAGCAGTAATTCCGGATTCTGCATCATGATCAGCTCCGGATCGCCGCCAAACATCGGACCGATTTGCGGTTGTTTCTTCAAATCCGGATTGGCAAATATATGTGTGAAGGCCGTACTCCGCATCTCCACATCTTCAATGCCGCAAACACGATCGGCTCCTTTGGCATAACAAAGCATACGCATTGTTGATTCGTTGACCGGAATAATACGCCGCACCGTATCGGGCACCCAGACCTGACGGCCCAGTGCATCGGTAAATAAACGATAGCCTTCCATCGACTGATGATCGGTTTTACAACCCTGGCATAACACAATCAGGAAAAGCGAAATATAGAACGTAAATAGTTTTTTCATTAGAATCACGGTATATCTTTTATGATTTTTTCAAACAAAAGGTCCACACACTTTTGTTTTTACAAAATTATAACAACAAACTTTAATAAATGTTCAATATACCGTGATTTCTTTTGTTAAAAATCAATGTTTCAATTTAGGCACCAGGAAGATCAGATAAATCACGCCTACCGACAGTACAATGAGTGCCCCCATCTGCGAACGCATCGCATCCGAAGCAAAACCCATCAGCAGCGGGAAAATGGTTCCGCCAAAGAGTCCCATGATCATCAGACCCGATACCTCGTTTTGTTTTTCCGGCATCGAAAGAAGCGCCTGTGAGAAGAGAATCGGGAAAATATTCGAATTACCGAAACCTACCAGTGCTATGCACATATAGATGAAGAACTTATAATCGAACATAAAGAATCCCACCATTGCCGCCATCATACAGAAAGCACTGATCAGGAAGAATTTACGGGCCGACCAACGGGCCAGAATAAACGATCCCGAAAGACAGCCGGCCGTACGGAAGATGAAATAAAGACTGGTTGCAAATCCGGCCTCCTGAATATCCATGCCCAGACGCTCCATCATGATTTTAGGTGCCGTAGTGTTTACACCCACATCAATACCCACATGACACATGATGCCGATAAACATCAACAGCACAAACGGATTGCCCAACAGCGCAAAACACTCGCCGTAGGTGGAGGGTTTCGATTCGGGCTTCTCCTCTTTGATTGAAGTAACTCCCAGCAAAATCGTGGCGATCACCGCAATTACCATATAGATCGGAAAAAGCACGCGCCAACCCAGTCCGAGCGAAGGAATAGCCTGCGTGGCGCCCCACATGGCCAGATAGGGAG
>CAMTPG010000098.1 GCA_947074335.1 uncultured Parabacteroides sp. | reverse complement strand
AATAAGAGATTCGTGAATGTGAATGGAGTTCAGACGTGTGCTCTTACGATCAGGTATATTATATGCAAAAGAACAGCCTGAACGCGAAGCCAGAAATCCTAAAACAGGCGAACCTGTAAATATTCCGGCCAGAACTACTGTAAAATTCAGGCCCGGCCGTTCGTTGCTTGAAAAAATCAATAATATAAACGATGAGATGAATTTGTAACGGGCTAAAAAGACCTTATTATATTCATTTTATTATTCATTAAATTCTTTTTTGAGAGAATAGTTGCTCTGCTATCAGATAATATTTACTTTCGTCCTAAAATTAATAGCATATTAATTATTCTCCCGGTATGAAAATAGTAGAATTAAGTAAAACAAATTCGATTGTCAATCGATTTGTAGCTGAGTTGCGTGATGTTAACATACAGAAAGACAGCATGCGTTTCCGGCGAAATCTTGAACGAATCGGCGAAATCATGGCTTACGAAATCAGTAAAGATTTTAGCTATAGCACGAAAAATATTATCTCTCCGTTAGGTATAGCCGAAATGAATACACCGGATAATAAAGTTGTAATCAGCACAATTCTGAGAGCCGGACTGCCTTTTCATGAAGGATTTTTAAGTTATCTGGATAATGCTGAAAATGCTTTTGTATCGGCTTATCGTAAATACAAAGATCGTCTGAATTTCGATATTCATATTGAATATATTGCTTCTCCCGATCTGACAAATAAAACATTAATCATTTCCGATCCCATGCTGGCTACCGGCAGTTCCATGGAGCTGGCTTATCAGGCACTGCTTACCAAGGGTAAACCTGCACATGTGCATGTGGCGTCGGTTATTGCCAGTCAGCAGGCTATGGATTATATTCAGCAAAAAATGCCGGCAGATATCACAACTGTATGGGTTGGTGCTGTTGATCCCGTATTGGATGAACATTCTTATATTGTTCCCGGACTGGGTGATGCCGGTGATTTGGCTTATGGCGAAAAAGTATAATTACGAAAATCAGATTGAAACAAGAGTTCATAAACAGATAACCGGTTTTATCTAAACAGATACCGGATTCATCTGATTATATAAAACAAAGAAAGGAGCTGTTTGCAGCTCCTTTCTTTGTTTTGATAATCCCGTTCATGGTCTGAATTTTAAGATTTCAAACCAGGCAGGATCATTTTACATTCCGTTTATTTCAACTCCTTAATGCGGATATTTCTGAATTTAACCGGCGAACCGTGACCTAAAAAGCCGATATGTCCCTTTTTATTGAATAATCCCGGATGTTCTTTGCCATCGGCTGTGCCGTTAGCTGAAGCTTCGCGGATATTGCCATCGAGAATTACCACGCCGTTTAAAGTTACTTTGATATGATCGCCATTGGCAATGATCTCTTCCGTATTCCATTCGCCAACCGGTTTGAAGGCATGCGGATGCTGATCGTTTGCCGGAATAATACCATATACACTTCCGTGATGCTGTAACGGCGTGATCTTGCTGTAAATCGGATGTTCGCAATCCAGAATCTGAATTTCCATGCCTTCGTAAGCGGCATCACCTGTGAGCGGTGTGCGAATGCCTACACCGTTGTTAGCTCCCGGAGTAAGCTGGAAATCGAATCGGAAAATGAAATTGCCGTATTCATCCTTTGTATATAAATTACCGCCGTAACTTTTGCCGGGATCGAGCGAAATAGTACCCTCTTTCAACGTATAATCAACCGTATTTCCGGTCCATTCGTGCATATTTGTACCGTCAAATAATACCTTGAAGCCCTCTTTTTTCTCTTCATCCGATAATTGAAAAGGTTCTGCACGTTCCAGTTCCTTTACATAGATATCGCGATAATAGACTTTACTGCCGTGTGCCTGCAGTTCAAGTTGTTCGGTCGGGAAAATCGGTTGTTTGCGATCCCAGTAATTTTCCAGAATTACATCGTCCACCACATTTTCGCCGTTCAATAATACAGTGACACGATCACCTACCATTTTGATATAGAAACTATTCCATTCGCCCAGTTTATTATCGGCTACTTTAGAAGGATTACTTTCGTTGGTTTTATTATTGTATAAACCACCTGAACCCACCTGAGCTCCTACATTAACACGCGATGTATCCCAGATCTGAACCTGCGGAGTTCCGCGCAGATAAATTCCCGCATCGGGTTCCGGACCATTCGGATCCAGTTTCCAGTCTACATACATCTCGAAATCGCCATAGTCTTTTTCGGTACAAAGATTATCGCCTTTGCCATTGAAAACCAATACGCCGTCTTCAACTCCCCAACCGTCGCGCATAATCAGATCTGCTTTTGCCTGTGCCTGTGCCAGTTTTGCGGGCGACATTTTTGAGCGGGCAATCGGATTTTCAACCAATCCTTTCCAACCTGTCAGATCCTGACCGTTGAAGATTGAAACAAACCCTTCGCCGGCCGGCATTTCATCCAGATGTTTTTTAATCGCCTCTTTCTGATAACCGGCATCCGGATTATCCAAAACGGTAATTACCTGATTTAACAATTCGCGAACAGCCGTTCCCGAATATCCCGGATTGGCCAGTGCAATATTCATTACCGCATTGGCTGCAGCCTGTTGTATGGCTGGTTCGTTCAGGTACTGCCCGGCAAACATCATTCCCTGGAAAGTGCCGGTGCGTTGTATTTGTTTCAGAATCTCATTTTTTTGTGTATCCGTCTGGGCGATAGCCATCGCTTCGCGTAATCCCAATAAACGGTTTTCGGCAGCAATGGCCGGATTCGATACTAAACCGATGTAGGCATTTAATGCCGGAACAAAGTACGTTGAATTGGGATTGGCCGCGCAGATCGCATACAATTCTTCAGCTGCCTCAATGCCTTTCCAGTTTAATAAGGCTTGGAAAGCCGCCTCTTTTTGTTCTGTATTGCCGGCTTCAAATCCACTGATGATCGTACTAAGTGCTTCCGGCTGGTTGGTAGAAGCCAGCACCATATAATACAGATGTTTTTTGGCATTGCCGGCCTGCAACATGCGTCGCGAAATAGTTTCTGCCTGTTGTTCGGGCGACATGGAAGAAATGGCCGATATCACTGCACGCTGCATGGGTGGAACAGCCAGAGCATCGGCCGTTTCCAGCATACCAAACATCTTGGTCATATCGCGCTCGCTGACCACACCTTTCAAGGCTTCGTAAGCCGCAGCCTGTACTTCGGGCGATCCGTTTTGGATCTGTACCAGCACCGTATTCAGGTTACCGGTTGCTTTACGATGTGCCAGCAGCTCGAGTCCCGCAATTTTACCGGCATTGCCGGCTGTTGTAATGGCTTTTGCAACTGCATTATCAATATCGCCGGGAAACGCCAGCAGCGCATCCTGTGCCAATAATACAATCTGATCATTCGAATCGTTAAGCATTTGTGCCAGATATGGAATATAAGCTTTATCGCCGATTCTCACCAAAGCCCATGTTGCAGCCTGTTTCACGTCGAAATCATCCGTTTTAAGCTGATTGATGAATACCTGTTGAGCCGGCAGATCGAAACGCAATTCCAGATTTTGAAGTACCTGTTTTTTTGCAGGATTGCCAGCTTCGCGACCGATCCAGTTTAATATATCCACCTTCACTTCGGGTTTAGCCTTCATCATGGCTTTAGCCACGTCGATATAAACGACCTGATTGGCAAAATCGGATGCATTGGCAAGTGCCGCATTACGATATGCTTTAGAAGGATCTTTTAATGCAGTGAGTAGTGTTTTAGTCGCATTTGCCGGATTTGCAATCAGCATAATCTGAAGCGCAGCTTCACGGGTTTGTTCCTGTTTGGCCTGTGTTGCTTTTTTTAGTAATTGTGAAGCGGCTTTGTTAGCTACAGCCGGTTCGGTCTGTGCAATGCGTTTTAATAAAATAAGATAGGCATCATTTGCTCCTGTATTATCCATGGTATAATTAGCCTGCGCTGCTGCTTTGGCTAATGCATCCAGTGATTTTACAGATCCGGTCTGACTCAGTGCATACAATACGGCACGCTGCAAATCGGGATTGCCGCTGTTTAATAGGGAGAGCAACTGATTTTCGGCATTGGCAACCTGACCTTCGCCGATAGCCTGTGCTATATTTTGCCGGATTTGCGCATCCGAAGCCGAAGCAAGTCCGTTCAGTAACGCTTCGCCTGCTTTCGGTGTACCGATAGCGGCCAGCGCTCCGGCTGCCGGTCCGCCCAGACTTGCATTATTCAGGAATGAGGCCAGTGCATCCACCGATTCATCCTGTCCCATAATCTGTAACTGGCGGATGATGAACGCCTGTGTTTCACGATCCGAAACCTGATTCAGGGCTTTAATATAAGCATTTGCTGTTGTTAACCGTGCCTGCTCTTCGCCTTTAGCCATCACATAATGCGATAAACCGCTTAAAGCATAATCTACATTCGAATTATCACCCTGTCCGGGCGGATTAATTTTCTCGATCAGCATCCATACACCGGCATCTCCGGTTGATGCTAAATCCTGAATCAGCTGATTGTATTCAGCCTGTTTATCGGCGGGCATCTGTGCCAGCACATCCACTACAATCGTATTGTTCGTGCGGTTTGCCGGTGTTTGAGCCAGCATCATATTTCCGCACAACAACAACGCTGCAATCGAAATATATACTTTTTTCATATATTCTTATCTTTCGAAAATTGTTTGAAGTGATCAAATATTCCAGGGAGCACGCATGGGCTGATCGATTAAACGATTGGCCGCTTCATCGTCGATAAATTCAAGTTTAACGGGATCAAAATTCAGCGTACGGTTCAAACGAAGAGCTGCAGCACCCAGATTGACAATGGTAGCCGAGCGGAATCCGTTTTTCTCGTTCAGTGCAAACGGCTGACGGGTTTTAATACATTCGATAAAATCGGTAACCTGTGGCTCCGGTTCAGGATATTCGGCCAGTTTTCTTTCCCAGTCGGGAATATCGCAAACAAAATTTCGGTAAACATTACCGTTCGGTCCCGAGATATAAGGTGTATTCGGATCGCCGTAATCGCCGCCCCAGAGTACAATCTGGCAACCATCATCATAAGTATAGGTGATTGAGCGCCATGTTCCTACTGCGTCCGGATGTTGTTGAGGAGCATCAACTTCGATTTTTACCGGGCTTGTCTCATCTTTTCCCAAAATATATTGTACGGGATCAATGTAATGCTGTCCCATATCACCCAGACCACCGCCATCGTAATCCCAGTAACCGCGGAATGTCTGATGCACGCGATGCGGATTATAGGGTTTATAAGGTGCCGGACCCAGCCACATGTCGTAATCCAGTTCGGCAGGAACGGGTTGAGGCGCCAGATTTTCCTGTCCCACCCAGTAGAATTTCCAGTCGAAACCGGTATGTTTGCTGATCGTAACCTTCAAAGGCCATCCCAGCATGCCGCTTTGAACCAGCTTTTTCAGGGGTTTCACCGGTGTGCCCAATCCATAGAAAGGATCTTTAAAGCGGAACCAGGTATTTAACCGAAACATCCGGCCATATTGTTGTACGGCCTCCATCACGCGTTTACCTTCGCCAATGGTACGTGTCATCGGTTTTTCGCACCAGATATCTTTGCCGGCTTTGGCTGCTTCTACAGCCATAATGCCATGCCAGTGCGGCGGTGTGGCAATATGTACAATGTCTACATTTTGATCCTGAATCAGATCACGATAATCATGGTAGGCTGCAATTTTCTCGGGAACCAGGTTTTGCCCTAATTCCAAATGGTTTTTGTCAACATCGCAAACAGCAACTAATCGAGTTCCGGCGTAGTTTAAATGACCTCTACCCATGCCGCCGGTACCAATAATACCTTTAGTAAGCTGATCGCTGGGAGCCAGATAGCCATTTCCCAGGACATTGCGCGGCACAATAGAAAAAAGTGCAACTCCACCCAGTGTTTTGAGGAAGTTTCTTCTATTCGTCTTCATGGTTGATAATATATTAGAATATGTATTAGTATGTATTAGTTTTACAATAGGTATGGCAAATATAACAATAACCAATAAAGAATCCAAACTGCAATGTCTGATATTTTCGAATTGTAATTATTTTTAATCTGATCTCTTCAGATTATAATTGTGATCTGATTTATGACTGCCCGATAAAATTTATAGCGCATTATTTTATTTTTTATTTGATGACAGATTATCAGGAATGCTATCAGAATCATTTATTAGATCTCTTTCTGTCAGTCTGAAAGCTGTGATAAAAACTTTTTTTATCACAGCTTGTTTTTATTTCGAAAGAGAATCTGATTTCGTGTTTATATGGAACATGTATTTATTATTTCCGATTAGATCAGAGAGGAGCAATTTGACATGAATCTGTTTCTGGTCTGTTTTTTGTATATGCATAACTAAAAATATAGATAAAAAAACAAAGAAAGGAGCATAACCGTATGAATCTAAACAATTTTACAATTAAAGCCCAGGAAGCTGTTCAACAGGCAGTGCAACTGGTATCGAAGAATAACGGACAGGTAATTGAGCCTGTTCATTTGCTGAAAGCTGTCATGATGACAGGCGAAAGTGTGACGAATTTTATTTTCCAGAAATTAGGTGTCAATATTCAGAATTTAAATCGTGCACTGGATGCCCAGATCAGCTCACTGCCCAAAGTTTCGGGCGGTGAACCGTATCTTTCAAGCGAATCGAATGCCGTATTACAGAAAGCTATCGACTATTCATCAAAAATGGGCGATCAGTATGTTTCTCTCGAACCGGTTATTCTGGCACTTTTCACTGAAAAAAGTACGGCTTCGCAAATTTTGAAGGATGCCGGTGTAAGTGAAAAAGAGCTGCGTTCTGCCATTGAAGAGCTGCGTAAAGGCAATAAAGTAACCAGCCAGTCGGCCGAAGATACTTATGATGCACTGGGTAAATATGCCATCAATCTGAACGAACGAGCCCGCAGCGGCAAACTCGATCCCGTAATCGGTCGTGACGATGAAATTCGTCGGGTTCTTCAGATTCTGAGTCGTCGAACCAAAAATAATCCGATTCTGATCGGTGAGCCCGGTGTGGGAAAAACAGCTATTGCCGAAGGATTGGCACACCGCATTATTCGGGGCGATGTACCTGAAAATCTGAAGTCGAAATCCATCTTTTCGCTGGATATGGGCGCTTTGGTGGCCGGTGCTAAATATAAAGGTGAATTTGAAGAACGACTGAAAGCTGTGGTAAATGAAGTGCAATCATCGGAAGGCGAAATTATTCTGTTTATCGATGAAATCCACACATTGGTTGGCGCCGGCAAAGGCGAAGGAGCCATGGATGCCGCCAATATTCTTAAACCTGCACTGGCACGCGGCGAACTGCGTTCGATCGGAGCCACCACACTCGATGAATATCAGAAATATTTCGAAAAAGATAAAGCACTCGAACGTCGTTTCCAGATTGTTATGGTTGACGAACCGAGCGAACTGGATGCCATTTCGATTCTCCGCGGTCTGAAAGAGAAATATGAGAATCATCATAAAGTGCGTATTAAAGATGATGCTATCATTGCTGCTGTTCAATTATCTTCAAGATATATTACCGACCGTTTTCTGCCTGATAAGGCAATCGACCTGATGGATGAGGCTGCTGCCCGTCTGCGTTTGCAGATCGATTCGGTTCCCGAATCCCTGGATGAAGTTTCGCGCCGTATCAAACAGCTTGAGATCGAACGTGAAGCCATCAAACGCGAAAATGATAAAGATAAACTCGAGCAGCTTAACAAGGATATTGCCGATCTGAAAGAAGATGAAACCCGGCAAAAGGCCAAATGGGAGAGTGAAAAGCAACAAATCAACAAGATCCAACAGAATAAAATCGATATCGAAAATCTGAAATTCGAAGCTGATAAAGCCGAGCGTGAAGGCGATTACGGTCGTGTGGCCGAAATCCGCTACGGACAACTCAAACAGAAAGAGGAGGAAATTCATGAAGTAGAAGAGAAGCTGAAAACCATGCAGGCCGGATCTGCCATGATCAAAGAGGAGGTAGACAGTGAAGATATTGCCGATGTGGTTTCGCGCTGGACAGGCATTCCTGTCAATAAAATGCTACAGAGCGAACGTGAAAAACTGTTGGCACTCGAATCCGAATTGCATACCCGGGTAATAGGTCAGGAAGAGGCTATCAATGCCATCTCCGATGCCGTTCGGCGCAGCCGTGCCGGATTACAGGATCCGAAGCGGCCTATCGGTTCATTTATCTTCCTCGGCACAACAGGGGTTGGAAAAACCGAGCTTGCCAAAGCTTTGGCCGAGTATCTTTTTGACGATGATAATATGATGACCCGCATTGATATGAGCGAATATCAGGAGAAATTTGCTGCCACCCGTTTAAT
>CAMTPG010000097.1 GCA_947074335.1 uncultured Parabacteroides sp. | reverse complement strand
CAATATGCTGCCACTTTTGGAGGTGTTAACTTTATGGAATTCTTTGAAGATGATCGTGTTATTGTTAATCCTTTGCGTATAAGTGATGATATCCTGCAGGAATGGGCAATGAATACAGTGTTATTCTATACAAATAAACAGCGTGAATCGTCAAACATCATCGAAGAGCAGGCTGAGAATGTTAAAAAGCAGAAAACAGATTCATTAGAAGCCATGCATAATGTAAAAAAAGAGGCTTTCCGTATGAAAAATTGTCTGCTTCGTGATGAGTTATGGGAATTGGGGAAAGCCTTAAACATCAGCTGGAAAAGCAAAAAGAAAATGGCAAAGAACATTTCAAATCCTTTCATTGATCACATTTATGATACCGCTTTAAAACATGGTGCACTGGGTGGTAAAATATCTGGCGCCGGAGGTGGAGGATTCATGTTTTTCTATTGTCCGGAAAATAGCAGATATACGGTTATTGATGCCATTAAAGAATTAGAGATCGGGAAAATACATAATTTTGAATTTAGTGAAAAAGGAGTTACAACATGGACTGTAAAAACACCATCAAACAGAGATTAAAAGAGCATATCGAAGTGCTGCAGTTAATAGAAAATGATGATCTTTTGCAACAAAAAATAAATCAGGCTGTCAGTACTATTATTCAATGTTTCAGAGCAGGCAACAAAGTCTATTTCTGTGGTAATGGTGGCAGCGCGGCAGATGCACAACATCTGGCAGCCGAATTCTCCGGTAAATTTTATATGGATCGTGAAGTTTTACCGGCTGAAGCCTTACACTGCAATACCTCTTATGTAACCGCTGTTGCTAACGATTACAGCTTCGACATCATTTACTCACGCCTCATCTCGGGCATGGGAAAAACGGGCGATGTATTAATCGGTTTATCCACTTCTGGTAATTCATCGAATATCTTAAAAGCTTTCGATGCATGCAAAGAGAAAGGTATTACTGCCATTGCTTTTACCGGCGAAACCGGAGGAAAAATGGCTGGAAATGCCGACATTTTGCTGAATGTACCCTCGCGTAATACTCCACGTATCCAAGAAGGGCATATCACAATCGGTCACATCATTTGCGAATTAGTTGAAGCTGATATATTTAGCAAATAAGGTATGGAAGCAATTATTTTAGCCGGCGGATTGGGTACACGCTTACGCAGCATGATCTCGGATGTACCCAAATGCATGGCTCCTGTTGCCGGAGAGCCTTTTCTGTATTACCTGTTAAAGACATTAGAGGCTGCCGGTTTTAAACATGTTATTCTTTCGTTAGGCTATAAGCATGAAATAATAGAGGATTGGATTAAAAAGATTCAAACCTCTTTGCAAATATCCACGATCATCGAGCAGGAACCGTTAGGAACCGGCGGAGCGGTTAAACTGGCTTTAACGATTGCTCGCCAATCCGAAGTCTTTATTTTCAATGGCGATACCTTCCTGGGGCTCGATTATGCAGCGATGCTCACCCTGCATAAACAATCCGCCGCACAGGCTACACTCGGATTAAAAGAGATGTACGATTTTGATCGGTATGGTGTTGTTGAACTGGATAAACGGACGAACCAAATTGTCGGTTTTAAAGAGAAAAGACATTGCGTTTCGGGCTTAATCAATGGCGGGGTTTATCTGATCAGTAAAAAAGAGCTCGACAGTTATCCTGCAAAATTCTCGTTAGAAAAAGACTATTTTGAAGCGGTAGTACAAACAAAAATCCTTTCGGGTTATATCTCGCAGGGCTATTTTATTGACATCGGAATCCCTGAAGATTATTTACGTGCCCAAGATGATTTTGGAAATGGAACATATGCCTGTTTATAATACCCTGTTTTTAGATCGCGACGGTGTAATCAACATCCAGCGACCGAAAGACTATGTAAAAACAATCGATGAATTTATTTTTCAGCCTCATGCAATCGAAGCCATTGCTTTGCTGAATAAATATTTCAAATACATCATCATTATTACAAATCAGCGGGGAGTAGGACGTGGCATCATGAAGCAGGATGACCTGGAACAGATCCATCAATATATGCTCAATACACTGCGTGAATCGGATGCGATTATCGACAAAATCTACTATTGCACGGCATTGGAGTCGGATCATCCCGACAGAAAGCCGCAAACCGGTATGGCATTAGCGGCCAAAAGAGATTTCCCCGAAATAAATTTCGCAAACAGTTGGTTTGCAGGCGACAGCCTTTCGGATATTCAATTTGCTAATGCTGTAGGAATACCGGCTGTACTAATCGGCAATAAATACAAACAAGAACAGTTAGCTTCTGTAAATTTCGAGTTACATTGTCCCGATTTATTTACCTTTGCTACCTATATTAAAGATCAGTCAAACAGATGAAAATAGCCTATTTATCGACATTTTACCCCTTCAGAGGCGGTATTGCCCAATTCAATGCCAATCTATACGAAGCGTTGAAGAAAAAGCATGAAGTAACGCCCTATACCTTTAAACGGCAATATCCCGACTTTTTGTTTCCGGGCAAAACACAATATGTTACTGCCGATGATCAACCGTATATCATCCCAAGTAAACAGGTTTTAGACACGGCGAATCCGCTGACCTACTTATCGGCAGCTTCGGAGATAAAAAAACAAAAGCCCGATTTGCTGATCATGAAATACTGGATGTCTTACTTTGCTCCTTCGCTGGGCACCGTAGCCAGACAACTAAAAAAAGAGGGCTGCAAAGTAATCACCATTCTGGACAACGTAATCCCTCACGAGCAGAAGTTTTTCGATAAAGCCTTTACCACCTGGTTTCTGAAGCAAAACAGTGGATTCATCGCCATGAGCCAATCGGTGCAGCAAGACCTGTTGACCCTCTTACCGGGTGCTCCCCACTTATTGAAAGCTCATCCGCTGTACGATCATTTCGGAGCGATTGTTAATCCACGCGATGCCCGCCAGCAACTGAACCTCGATCCAGACAAAAAAACGCTACTCTTTTTCGGACTGATCCGCGATTATAAGGGATTGGATCTGCTCATTGAAGCGGTGAATCAGTTAGACGACAGCTACCAGTTAATCATCGCAGGCGAGAGCTATGGCAGCTTCGATAAATACAAAGAGCAGATTAAGAATACCACGAATCCGGACCGATACAAGGTCTTCAACCGATACATCAGCGACAATGAAGTACCCCTCTTCTTCTCGGCTGCGGATGTATGCATTTTACCCTATCGATCGGCTACTCAGAGCGGTATCACCTCGATCGCCTATCATTTTGAGCTGCCTCTTCTGGCGACTCGCACAGGCGGTTTAGCCGAAACGATCGAAACTCCGGATGTGGGATTAATGATTCCCGATATTTCTGCTTCGTCAATGGCCGAAACCATTCGGCAGTTTTATGAGCAGGATCGAAATCATTTCGTAAAAAATATTCAACATGAAAAGAGTGAACTTACTTGGGATCGGTTTGCCGATGCATTAACTACCTTTTCAATGACACTCTAAAAAAGACGAGGTTGTTCAGTTATTGAACAACCTCGTTTATTTATAAATTAGTTCTCATCGAATTCCGCGTATTTTTAATACACGTAGGTTTTCTTCAGACTGAATTATCCTAACTTCATTCGCATTCTGAAGAGAATGTCGGTTATATATTTTCCTTTTTCCTGAATGCCTTCCACAATGAATAAACAATTGCAGCCAGAAAAAGAATTACAATCAGCAACCCGCCATAAAACGAAATGGCAGTAGCCGTACGATATCCTTTTGGATAGAATTTAAACTCTATCGTATGTTCTCCTGCAGGGATTATCATACCACGCAATATCCAGTCTGCTCTGAAGTGAGGTACTTCATGACCATCCAGATAAGCCTGCCAACCCGGCTGATAGTAAACCTCCGAGAATACAGCTGCCTGATCCGTATTTGCCTTACTTTTATATACCAGTGCATTCGGCTTGTAGGATTCTAAGGTAATAACGGCTGTGCTATCCGATACCGGGATGAAACCGTTCAATTGATCAAAAAAACGTTTATCAATAATTGCCGTAGTTAATGGATTTATTGTCTGCATAGCATCCATTTCATCGTTTGCCGAATCGACCCATTTAATATTATGTACAAACCAGGCATTACCATAAGCGTAAGGATTATATAAAGGCGGATATTCCGGGTTATAGATAATATAGCGTGTATTTAACATATTCAGACCCGTAGATTGCTGTAATGGTCCTAATAAATCTTCGCCTGTTTTAGCCTGTTGTAATGACATTAAAAATCTACGATATTCCGGATCCAGTTTATTATCAATCAACTCCTGGTAGCGTCGCAATTTCGCAGCATGATATCCTCCTATTGATTTATGGAAATAAGAAGTATAAGTCTCTTGCCATGGATTATTCACATTAAATACCCTGTATGAAGGCGATGTATCTTTCAATATCTCATTATCAGCAACAGAAGCTTTAAATGATTCCTGCAACTTTTCTCTTGTATAGTTGTCTTCACTTAAATACCGGCGATCCACATTCCATAGATCGCCCAGAACTAATGCAATAAGAATAACACTTACTATCAGTGATGCTTTTTTCTTATCTTTAGCAAACCAAAATCCGGCTAAACACACAGCGCCAGAAACAATAAAGAGCAACGATCTGAAAGCATCTGCCGAAGCCAATTCTTTACGATCCATTAACAATGCCGTATAATACCACTCCGGTACAGAGTTTTGAAACTGTGCATCATAAGCCGACTGAAACGATAGAAAAGAGGTCGGCATCAGCCATAATAAAATACAAGGAATACCTGTAATTCCCAGTGCCCACCAAAAGCTTTTTTTCAATTGCTGCTCCGATACTTCTTGATTAAAAATGATTTTCAATCCCCAGAAACCGATAATCGGAAAAATAAACCCGGGAATTACCAATGCCATTTCAGGTGTTCTGAACTTATTATACATTGGTAAATAATGAAACATAAAATCATTAAACAGGTCAAAATTTCTTCCCAATGATAAGCAGGTGAAAAATATCGCAGCGCCCAGCATCCACCATTTCATCGGATTACGTATCACAAACATACCCAACACAAACAAAAAGCAAATCAAGGCTCCAAAATATACCGGTCCCGAAGTAAACGCTTTATCTCCCCAATAGGTATATGTACGCACTTCTTTACCCGTTTGTGCGCCGTTTTTACGCATTTCTTTATAAAGTTCGGATGAAGGCCCGAGAGCACCGCCCGAAGAACCACCATAAGCATTTGGCACTAAAAAAGTCAGCAGCTCTTTTACACCATAACTCCATTGAAATGCATATTCTTTCTCCAGACCACTCGAAACCTTATGATCCGCCGTTTCTGTATTCTGTCCAGAAATAGTCAGTTCACTTGCTCCCCTGATACTGGTTTTACTCATTTCATAATTGCTATATAAATTAGCCATATTGGGCATTATCGATAAGACACTGCCCGCAGCCAATAATAATGTTACCACGATTAATGCACGATATTTCTTTAAAATAAGCTGATTACATAAATAACCCAGATAAATAAACAGGCAAAAGAAAGCCAGATAATAGGTAACTTGCAAGTGCCCTTCCATTATAGATAAAGCTGTACCTGTAACGAAAAGAACAAACCCCCATAAATACCGGTTTCGAAACAATAGGAACATACCAGCCACAGTAAGTGGCATATAAGCAATGGCATAAGCTTTCGAAATGTGACCCGCTTCAATAATAATCACATTATACGACGCCAGAGCATAAGCAATAGCACCTGCAATGGCCAGCCAGCGATTAACGCCCATTACACACATCAGAATATAAAAAGCAATTAAACCGGCCAATACAATACTGCCCCCCATGAAATCTATCTTTTTCACCGGCTTAACAATGTTATTCACCGGATTTTCGGGTATTCCCGGAATACCCACCTGATACGAAGGCATTCCCGAGAACATACTTCCCACCCATTCGGAATAGGTATGATCAGTTTCATGATAATTATGTAACTCTTTTACCATTCCTTCAAATTTAATGGAATCGCCCTGCTTAAGAACCTTCCCGTCGAGGATGGCCGGTGAAAAATAAAAGATTACAATAATCAGAAAAATTAAAACTGCCAAAGCATGACCGCCAAATGCCTTAATATATTTATTCATATAATTATTAAAAAAATTAAGTTACAAAAATAATTCATTTCCTATAGAACTCATACTTCATTTACAGATAATATCTATATTTGTTGCATAAAATAAGAATTCATGAAGCAGGTACTTTTTATACGTTATCGCAAATCAGATCAAATTGATGCCGGAGGCGAACAAGGCACGAATACAAATTATGCCATTTTATGTCAGATTTTCGGTACCGAAAATGTTATTGTATACAATATTCATGAAACACAGCCATCAAAACCCCGTTTGCTACTTAAAAGTGCTTCCATCGTATCCAATTTCTTAAAAGGATATTATTACGGATTAAATCCCCGGAAAGTCAGACAAATCACCACACTGGCTAAAAAGTATGCCTATGTATTTATAGATCGTAGTATTTTCGGCGTAATCGCAGAATCCTTAAAAAAAGAACATTACACCGGAAAAATCGTTACATTCTTTCATAATGTGGAATCTGTTTACTTCGAAGCGAAGATCGGTAAAAACAAACCCTGGTGTCCGTTGATTGTAAACTGTGTTACTCAAAACGACCAAAAGGCCTGCGATTATTCGGACATAATCATTGCATTAAACGAACGAGACCAAACTGAAATTATAAAACGCTATAACCGAAAACCTGATTATTTGTCGCCGGTCGTCTTTAAAGATAAATATAATCAGGCAGAATATCCGGCCGAAGAAACACGCAATGTCCCGGTCTGCCTCTTTCTGGGAACTTATTTCCCCATGAATGTACGTGGTATACTCTGGTTTATACGCGAAGTATTACCATGCGTCAATATCAAATTACAAATCGTAGGAAAAGGGATGAAAAACATTTTATCAGAAATTAAAGATTATCCCCAAATAGAAGTTTATAGTGATGTCCCCGATCTGCAACCTTATATTGAATCTGCAGATTTCATGCTATTTCCCATCTTCGACGGCAGTGGCATGAAGGTTAAAACCTGCGAAGCTCTGATGTACGGAAAAAATATCATCGGCACAACCGAAGCTTTCGAAGGATATGATCTGGATTTGAATCTTACAGGTGCCTGCTGCAATACGAAAGAAGAATTTATTGTTTTTCTGAATAAATGTTCAACTGAAAAGAGAAACCGTTTCAATGCCTATACAAGAACTGTTTTCCTTGATGAATATTCTGAAAAGAACAGAGCAATGATCTTTAATCGTATTTTTAATGATGCAAATAATTGAGATATAAGAACGGTTTTAATTATTATCTGTGTAATTTATATTTATTTGTCTGATAATAATGATATTATTTCTTGAATGCGATTGATAAAGTAATGATCTGATTTGATCCGATCATTGGCTAATTTTATATTACAACTATTATCAGACAGTAGCAATTGAGGTATCAATTGTAATAATTCCTGTTCATCCCGATAAAAAGCAACTTCCCCGCAGTTAAAAACAGTATTAATAAATAAATTATAATCTACCACCTGATATGCAGAAGTAGCAGAAATTTCAAACACCTTCGGATTTGCCCCGTTTTTATACTGATTATGATGAATATTTAAAACAAGCTTCGATCTGTTATATAATTCATTAACCTCGCGTGCTGATACATTTTTATTATTAAAAATATGCCGTTTCTCTCTGAAAAGCCATTTAACCGGATTTTTATACCAGGGTTTATACACTCCGCAAATCTTGATTTTATATTGAGGATAAGCCGAAATTATTTTTTTTAGTAATTCAATCCGGTTTGGATAATTATATAAAGTACCTACAAATAATAAATCGATATCTTTTTGTAAATCCATGGGATGATATATGCCCGGATCACATGCCTGTGGTAAAAAGTAAGCCTGAATCTGCTTTGTTTTTAAATATTCCACATCTGTCTCCTCAAAACAAAATAAAGCATCGGCTTTCGTTGCAATCTGCTCACTGTAAGGATGTCTGATAATACTATCCAGCATCCAGATCACCACTTTCGAGTTTAATTTGAAATAATCAATTGTATCTGCGTTGATATAATCGCCATTATAGATAAAGACCAAATCAGGTCGAAAAGAATCATATTTGGAGATAAGCAAGATATTTAGCGAAGTCCGCGATTTAGTATAAAAATGATTATACAAAAATCGTGTTTTATGAATAATCCTGTTACGAAGATTAAAAGAGTGAAGAGGTTCATCATATACAAATATCAAATAATCATAGCCCAGCGTGTTAAAGGCATCTGCTATACTTTTATTAAAATAAAAAAAGGACGGACCA
>CAMTPG010000096.1 GCA_947074335.1 uncultured Parabacteroides sp. | reverse complement strand
AACCGACGCTTTTAAATCCGGTAGACTGGAACGATGCCGTGATGCAGGAAGAGATATTCGGTCCGGTGCTCCCGATTCTTCATTTCAACCAACTGAGTGATGTCTTTGCCGAGATACGCAAGCGGCCAAAACCGCTTTCCGCATATTTGTTTACCGATAAGCAGGAAGAAAAAGAGCGTTATCTGCAGGATATATCGTTTGGCGGCGGCTGTATCAATGATACGGTGATGCACATTACAAACGACCGGATGCCGTTTGGCGGCATCGGAAATTCGGGAACGGGACATTATCACGGTGTGTATGGATTTCTGACCTTCTCGCATCAAAAATCAATACTTGATAAAGCCGACTGGGGCGAAACGCCGTTGCGTTATCCGCCCTATTCCGAAGAGAAGTTGAAATGGATTAAGAAGGTGTTGTAAATCAAATCGCATCAAGAGGTAAAAAGGGATTCCGTAATATGTATACAATGAACCGTAAATTGTGTAATCCCGTTGCGCCGGGCAATCCTTATTTTTGCAGGTATAGTATTTATCAGATCATTTAAAAATATGCATGTATTAATCATCTCTTCTTCACCTCGTCGCAAAGGTAATTCGGACCTGCTTTGCGATGAATTTATGCGCGGCGCCGAAAGTGTCGGTCATACGGCAGAAAAAATATTCCTGCGCGACAAAAAAATCGGTTACTGCACCGGTTGCGGCGTATGTTACGACAAACATATCTGTTCGCAAAAAGACGATATGAGCGAAATCCTCGAAAAACTCATCGCCGCCGATGTGATTGTTTTTGCCTCGCCCATCTATTTTTATACCATGTGCGGTCAGTTAAAAACGCTGATCGACCGCTGTTGTGCCCGATATACCGAGATTACGGACAAAGATTTTTATTACATCCTGACCGCAGCCGATCCCGAAAATAAAGCCGTGGATAAAGCCATCGTCGAATTTCAGGGACTGCTGGATTGTCTGGAAAATCCGACACACAAAGGTACCATTCGCGGCGTAGGCGCCTGGAATAAAGGAGAAATTATACCGCTTCCGGCCATGCAGGAGGCGTTTGATATGGGAAAATCCATCTAAACAAGATCATAATGGAAACACAAAAAGCATTTAATCAATACATTCCGACGAATGTAATTTTTGGTCGCGGCTCACTCAATAAGCTGCACGAACAGGAACTGCCCGGTAAAAAGGCACTGCTGGTTATCTCGAACGGAAAATCAACAATAGCCAACGGCTACCTGGCACGTACCGAAGAGGAACTGAAAAAAGCCGGCGTAGCCTATGTGTTATTTGATAAAATTGAGCCTAACCCGCTTCGCTCTACCGTTATGGAAGGCGCCGTGAAAGCGCACGAAAACGATTGCGATTTTATTGTTGCTTTGGGCGGAGGCAGTGTAATGGATGCTTCGAAAGGCATTGCCACGGCCGCAACCAATGAGGGCGATTTATGGGATTTCATCACCTTTGGCAGCGGAAAGGGAAAAGAGATCGATAATCCGCCGCTTCCCATTGTGGCAATCACCACAACAGCCGGAACCGGATCGGAGGCCGATTGCGGAGCTGTAATCACACACGAAACACTGCGCGAAAAAACAGCGCTTATGCATCCGTCACTCTTTCCGGTGATCTCGATTGTAGATCCCGATCTTACAGCAAGTGTTCCGCCGCTGCTTACTGCTTATCAGGGTTTCGATGCACTTTTTCACAGCACAGAGGCCTTTATATCTACCGGCACAAATCTGCTGAGCGATATGTATGCACAGACCGTCATCGAAAATGTTTCGAAATATCTGCCGCGCGCCGTGAAAACGGGAAATGATCTGACAGCACGCGAACATGTGATGTTTGGCAATACCATTTCGGGCTTTGTGATGTGTGTGGGCGCCTGCACCAGCGAGCATTCGCTGGAACATGCCATGAGTGCTTATCATCAGGAATTGCCGCATGGCGCCGGACTGATTATGATCAGCAAAGCCTATTATTCGCATTTTATTGCCCGCGGCATTGCTCCGGAGCGATTTATACGCATGGCTCAGCTGATGGGCATGAAAGAGGCTTCGAAGCCTGAAGATTTTATCACCATGCTGGTGAAACTGCAGGAAGATTGCGGTGTATCGGAACTCAAAATGTCTGATTATGGCATTACACCCGATGAATTCGGCAAATTCGCAGATAATGCCATGGAGACCATGAGCTTCCTTTTTGCCTGCGATCGCGAGCAACTCACAAAAGAGGATTGCATCCGGATTTATCAAGAATCGTATAAATAAGCAGCGACCGGAGGCCGTTTGATTTCGGGATGCTTATGTGCTAAACAAAACACCGCCATCTACTGCCTGCGGGATGGGAAAGAACTATAAACACATTGTACAACAAGTTGCCTGCATGTTGTACAATGTGTTTTTGTTTTGTTGTACAGGGAAAGGGCAACTTGTTGTACAATGTGTTTGCAGTGCACAGGCATCAAAAAGACAGGACACGGGCATCAAACAAGCAGGGCATCGGCATCCGGCGACAAACGCACGGCTGCGTTAAAACAGAAACAGTAAGCAGAATTGATCTTCATCAATTGGCAGGAATAAGTTTTCGATTATCTTTGAACACGGATAATTATGATAATTACAACAGCATGAAAATCGATCACATCGCCATCTGGGTAACGGATCTCGAAAAGATGCGTGACTTTTACTTAACCTATTTCGATACAGAGAGTAATGCACTGTATTGTAATCCGAAAAATCAGTTTACCTCTTATTTTATCCGCTTCAAACAGGGCGGTTGTCGCATCGAGCTGATGCATCGTCCCGACATCACGGCACTTTTCGAAGAACAGGGAAGCTTTTTGGGATTAACGCATCTGGCCATTGCACTCGACGGGCGCGATGCGGTAGATGCATTAACCCGACGCTTCAGAACCGACGGGTTTACGATTGCCGGCGAACCGCGCACCAGCGGCGACGGCTATTACGAAAGTGTGATTTTAGATCCCGAAGGCAATCGCATCGAACTTGTGGCCGGTTAATCAAGCAGAATTAATTGCAGCAAATGATCGGTTTATTCAACATAATTCTTTATTTTTGGAATTCTGAAAGAGATATTGATAAAAACTCTGCTGCCATGAATCTGAGAAATACGAGTTATAACCCTGTAAGTTTCATTTTGCTTCTGTTTTGTCTGCTGTCCGGTGAGCTGGCGGCCAAACAGGATTTGAAAACATTATCAGCCAAACTCGATCAGATGATTGTTAACAAAGACCACTATTCTGCTTTAAAAGAACAACAAATCAACAGCCTGAAAAATCTGCTCCGCAAACAGGATGCCTCGTTGATGTATGAGTTCGAAATAAATCAAAAGCTTTATAATGAATATACCAAATTCATTCTCGACTCGGCCATTTTTTATGCCGAGCGAAATGTGGAAATTGCCGATCTGCTGAATGATTCTGCCTTAATTTATAAATCGGAAATTGATCTGGCCGGGCTTTACTCCTATTCCGGCAAATTTCGCGAATCCGAACAGATTCTGAAACGTATTCAGGCACAGGATTTGCCCGAAAAATTATTGCTCGATTATTATGATGTCTGTTTACGCTTTTATTCGCATTATGCATCATCGAGCAAAACCGGAGGGAAATACAGAGAGTTGCTGTTGCAATATCGCGATTCGCTGATGAGTTGTCTGGATCCTGAAAGTATCCGATATGGTATGAATAAATCGTACGAACTGATTGAACAGGGCGATATTGATGCGGCCGAACAGTTCAGTTTCAAATTGCTGGAAAAGGCCGAACCCGATTCGCCCGACTATGCCATCATTACCCATTATCTGGCCATCATATATCGCTATAAAAAGAATCCCGAACTGGAAAAAACCTATTATACGCTTTCGGCCATTACAGATATACAGAATGCCATCAAAGAAAATGCATCCTGCCAGGAATTGGCTTTGATTTCTTACAATAATGGCGATCTGGCCAAAGCCTTTCAGTATACACAATCGGCTATCGAAGATGCCGTATTCTCGGGTGTGCAGTTTCGAACTACTGAAATGTCCGAATTTTATTCCATTATCAATGTGGCATATCAGAAACAGAAGGCGAAAATGAATTCTATTTTGAAGATTTTTCTCATTTTGATCAGTGTACTCACTATTTTTCTGGTTTTGCTGGTAGTCTATATTTATAAACAGATGAAGAAACTGGCTGTTGTAAAAGAGGAATTATCCGAATCGAATAGTAAACTGCTGGAGCTAAATACCGAATTACATGATAAAAATGAATTGCTGCTCATATCGAATGATATGAAAGAACAATATATTGCGCAGTTCTTTAATGTATGCTCCACCTACATTGACAAAATGGAAGATTACCGGAAGTCGCTGCAGAAACTGGGCATCAACCGACAATTCGAGGAGCTGATTAAACGGCTGAAATCGACTACCGATATGGAGACCGAACTGGAAGAATTATATAAACACTTTGATAGCATTTTCTTAAATCTTTATCCTACCTTTGTCACCGATTTTAATGCACTGCTTGCCGAAGACGAACAAATCGTATTGAAATCTGATGATTTACTCAATAAAGAGCTTCGTATTTATGCGCTGCTTCGTCTCGGCATTACCGACAGCGTTAAGATTGCACGTTTTCTGCGCTGCTCCATGAGCACAATTTATAACTACCGCACAAAAATGAGAAACAAATGTGCTTCGAACCGTGGAGAATTCGAAGAGAAAGTGATGAAAATCGGAACAATTAATAAGAATCAGGCCTGATAATCATTCTAAATCATCTACATTTTAAATTCCTTATTTTTACATATCGTACTGTTTTACTGTTATTTAGCATTCATATCCGTCTACATTCGCACATATAACTTTAAAAGGAACATTTTTTCCCGTTAGTTTTACGATCAGAGAACACGAGGAAATGTTTTTAATAAATCCGTAAGATTTCTATATCTACATTTTCCATACAGTTCCAATTGTTATTTAACCTCTAATCATTTGTGAATATGAGCGCATTAATTAAAGTTGGACTTATAGGTCTCGGAAGAATGGGACGATTCTACCTGAGCGAAATGCAGAAAAGCGGCCGCTGGGAAATTGCATATATATGTGATACAAATCCTGCCACACGCGAACTGGCCCGTCAGCTTTCGCCTGCCTCGAAAGTGGTAAGCGACGAACGGGAAATATTTAACGATAAATCGGTTCAGGTAGTGGGCTTATTTGCACTGGCCAATTCCAGAAAAGAACAAATAGAAAAGGCATTGAGTCTGGGAAAACATGTGATCTCGGAAAAACCGATAGCCGATTCCATTTGTGGCGAATGGGATGCCGTAATTGCTGCCGAAAATTCGAAACTATTCTCTACCGTGAATCTTTATCTGCGAAATTCCTGGTATCATAAACGTATCAAATCGTTTATTGAAAAGGGAGAAATCGGCGAACTGGCCATTATACGGGTTTGTCATCTTACGCCCGGTCTGGCGCCCGGCGAAGGACATGAATATGAAGGTCCGTCGTTTCATGATTGCGGCATGCATTATGTGGATATTACCAAATGGTATGCCGGCGCAGATTTTAAAACCTGGAATGCCCAGGCCGTGCGGATGTGGAATTACAAAGACCCCTGGTTTTTACAATGCCACGGCACATTCGAAAACGGTGTGGTTTTTGATATCACGCAGGGACATGTTTATGGTCAGCTGTCGAAAGATCAGACACACAATTCGTACATTGACATCATCGGAACCAAAGGGATTGCCCGCATGACACATGATTTCAAAACAGCTGTGGTAGAATTACGCGGCGTTAATGAAACCATTCGCGAAGAGCGCCCGTTTGGTGGCAAAAATATTGACCGCTTATGCGATCTCTTTGCCGATTCTATTGAATCCGGTATCAGACATCCGGATCTGCCTGCATTACGTGATGCGGCGATCTCTTCGGAATATGCCTGGAAATTCCTCGAAAATGCCCGACAAAATGCACTGCCGGCAATCGGAGAACTGGATACGTTAGAGAAAATCCGTGAAAGAAGAAGAACCATGAAGAACGGCTATGGCCTGTTACAGCAACGCCAATAAAGAATTATTATTTTATTATTAATGTATTACTAATTTACAATCAATCAGAGATTCCATGAGGGAATCATTTTTAACGTTGTGTTCAATTAAATATAGTTAAGTTTTATCCAAAGAGCCCCGGACTTTTACGAAAATCCGGGGCTTTATTTTGTTCATCGCAAAACCACGATTCCATCGATATCAGATACAAAAAAATCCCTGATAAATAAATTATCAGGGATTTCATGTTCTTTAAAAAGTGGTGCCACCAGGAATCGAACCGGGGACACAAGGATTTTCAGTCCTTTGCTCTACCAACTGAGCTATGGCACCATCGTTTTGAATACGGGTGCAAAGATACAGACTTTTCTTTAATATGCAAGAGGTAGCAGCATTTTTCTGAATATTTTATTCATTTAATGAATTCCAGCCTTGCGCTTTTAGCTCGATTTCACCGCCATCGCGACCTTCCAGATAACATCCCAGTTCGGGTTTGGTAATATGTCCGATGATTTTAACGCCCTTCATTTCAGACACTTTATCATAATCGGAAAGCGGAACGGTAAAGAGTAATTCATAATCTTCGCCTCCGTTGAGTGCGGCGGTAATCAGATTCATGTTAAATTGCTCGGCCATCATGGCAGTCTGATAATCTACGGGAATCCGGTCTTCGAAAATACGGCATCCCACATTGCTTTCTTTCGAAATGTGCAATAATTCGGAAGATAAACCATCCGAGATATCAATCATCGAAGAAGGCACAATGTGTGCTTTTTGCAGTTCATCGATAATATCTTTGCGGGCTTCGGGTTTCAGCTGGCGCTCCAGCAGATATTCTTTGCCGGAGAAATCGGGTTCGAAATCTTTTTCTCCCTTATAGATCTTTTTCTCGCGTTCCAGCAGCTGCAAACCCATAAAAGCTGCACCAAGATCACCCGAAACACAGATCAGATCTGTATCTTTGGCACCGCTGCGAAGCACTACTTTGCCCTTTTCGCCTTCGCCGATGCAGGTAATACTGATGCACAAGCCGGTAAGTGATGCCGATGTATCGCCGCCGGCAATATCAACGCCATACACATCGCAGGCCAGTTTCAGACCGGCATAAAAATCATCGAGATCTTCCACCGAGAAACGTTTAGAGATACCGATAGAGACGGTGATCTGTTTCGGACGGCCATTCATGGCATAGATATCCGAAAAGTTGACTACGGCCGATTTATAACCCAGATGTTTCATCGGCACATAAGTCAGATCGAAATGAATGCCTTCAAGCAGCAGATCGGTGGTAACCAGTACCTCTTTATTTTCATAGTTCAACACAGCGGCATCGTCGCCAACACCCACAACTGTACTTTTGTTTTTAATTTCCAACCGGTCGGTCAGATGGCGAATCAATCCGAATTCGCCCAACGCGGCTATTTCTGTTCTCTGGCTCATAGTTTATTGCGTAAAATGTTATTTCTTCTGAAGTGATGAATGTGTTTTTGAATCAATTCATCAAATCCCTGCTTTCCATGAAAACGGATATCAATCGGCAGATAATAGAGTTGCGATTTCCAACTCCCGGGAACCTTTGGATCCGTTTTCAACCGGGCTGCATCTTTTTCGGTTGTGATGATCAAAGCATCTGTCCCGGATAATGCCTGAAACCGGGCATCAATATGCTGTATATCCGATTTACTGAAATTATGATGATCGGGATATGAAAGCACCTGAATCTTATCGGTATATCGGCGAATCTCCTTCACAAACAGATCGGGAGAAGCGATGCCGGACAGAATCAAAACCTCTTCCTCTTTACCAAGATCGTTTAACGAACGCGGTTTTGCCACTTCGGGGAAAACAGGCCGTATATCATCATAACCGATTCGGGTGAAAAAGAGTTGCTGATGAGCTTTTAATTTCATATTCTCTTCGATGATCCGAAACTCAATGGGCTTGATCTCTTCGGGACATTTGGTGACAATCACCACATCACTGCGTTCGATGCCGTGTGCCGGTTCGCGCAAACGACCTGTCGGCAGAAGCTTATCTTCGTAATAAAGCCGGTTGAAATCGGTGAGTACAACCGAGAATGAAGGTTGTACATAACGATGCTGATAGGCATCATCGAGTAAAATAAGCTCCGGACGCGCCGATTCGGGCAAAGCAAGCAGTTGCTCTATGCCATGCCGGCGACTTGCGTCTACTGCGACTATAATATCGGGGAATTTTTGTTTGATCTGGTACGGCTCATCACCAATCTGACGGCTGGTACTGGCAGCATCGGCCAAAACAAAACCGGATGTTTTGCGTTTATATCCGCGACTCAGCACGGC
>CAMTPG010000095.1 GCA_947074335.1 uncultured Parabacteroides sp. | reverse complement strand
AATCCCGAAACGGCACAATACGGAAATAATACGGTTACGGCAAATATGTTATCTTTGCGGCTGGGACTGGTTCCCGAAGGCTTTGAACAGCAGGTTTTTGATAATATCGTGGCTAAAACCAACGAAGATTTTGATGGTCATGTAAGTACTGGTGTGGTTGGTATCCAGCATCTGATGCGCGGACTCACCGAAAATGGCCGCAAAGACATGGCCTTGCAGATTGCTACCAACGAAACTTATCCGAGTTGGGGCTATATGATTAATAACGGAGCAACAACAATCTGGGAATTATGGAACGGCAATACGGCCGATCCGGCTATGAATTCGGCTAATCATGTGATGCTGCTTGGTGATTTACTAATCTGGTATTACGAAGATCTGGCCGGCATCCGGTGTGCTCCCGGAGCTGTGGCTTACGAGCAGTTGGAGATGGCGCCGATATTCCCTGACGGACTTGATGAGGCGGCTGCTGTATACGAATCGGTTTACGGTCCGGTGTCAAGCGCCTGGAATAAAACCGATAATCAGCTGGTGTGGGATGTGGAACTGCCTGCCAATACATCGGCCCGGGTTCGTATTCCTGCCCAATACGGAGTACAGATAGACGAACAACCCGGCATTCGCAGCATTCTTGAAACACCCGAAGAGCTGATTGTGGAAATAGGTTCCGGAAAATATCATTTTGAATCGGCAGATTGATCAATTTTGATATAAATATTCAGCCAAGAGCCATAATTCTTGCTGAGTCATTGAAAAACAGACTGAAATGTTTGGTTAATCCACAGATTAATTCTAATTTTGCAAACTGAATTCCGCAGAGGGTAAACAAGTGATACAATGAAATGTATTCACCCCCGGGAGATAACCTGTTTAAATAGATAAAGACAGATGTACGTAATCGTAGAAATTAACGGACAACAGTTCAATGTTGAAGAAGGAAAAAAAATGTTCGTTCATCACATTCAGAATGCAGAAAGCGGTGCTGTTGTTGAGTTTGACAAAGTATTGTTGGTTGACAACAATGGCGAAGTTAAAGTAGGTGCTCCTACTGTAGAAGGCGCAAAAGTAGTATGTGAAGTACTTTCTCCGCTGGTAAAAGGTGATAAAGTGTTGATCTTCCACAAAAAGAGAAGAAAAGGTTACCGCAAACTGAACGGTCACCGTCAGCAGTTCACTGAAGTGAGAATTAAAGAAATTGTTGGTTAACGTTTAAAAGGAGAAAGAAGAAATGGCACATAAAAAAGGTGTTGGTAGTTCTAAGAACGGACGCGAATCACATAGCAAACGATTGGGTGTTAAACTTTTCGGTGGCGAAGTAGCTAAAGCTGGTAATATTATCATTCGTCAGAGAGGTACAGCTCATCATCCGGGTCAAAACGTAGGTATCGGTAAAGATCATACTTTGTATGCTTTAGTTGATGGTGTTGTGACTTTCCGTAAAGGTAAAGAAAACAAATCATACGTTTCTATCCAGGAAATCAAAGCAGAAGCTTAATCCCGTATTTTATAAATACAACATAAAAAACAGCTTGTTCTTTCAGAGAGCAGGCTGTTTTTTTATGCACCAAAGTGTAAAAATGCTAAATTATAGATTATTAGGAGAGGCATCTCTGAAGAGGCAAAGACTGATAGAATGCACAGTTTTGCCATTTTGGAGCTGCATAAATCCTTTTTTAGAGTAAAACGGACAAACAAACAATCCCTCATTTTATGTTGTTTAACCTAAAACGCATTACTATGAAAGAGTTGTTTGTTATACTGTGTGTTATCCTGGGTTTTGTGAGATGCACGAATCATTCGTCCACAACCGAAGTAACCCATCAGGCCGTCCAGGATTTTATTAATGATAATCAGGATAAGGATTATTATAAGAAAATAAAAGAAACGGCTTGCTTTTCAAATCCGAATCATCTGCCCGATATGGCAATTCTGCCCGATACAATGATTAATTATGTGATTTCCGAAGAATATAAATATGATTTATCTAAAGCCCAATATTATGATATTTATATGCAACAGGATAAGGAGACCAATAATTTCGAAACCTATGTTTTTACCTTGGATAAAGATTTGAACATCATTGCTGTACAGTTATGGATTACTTATGATAATGGCAAATATGATACCATCTATGATGAAATAGATAAAGATGAATACAAAAAATATGTGCTGCTATCCAATTATGTATATAGTAAAGAAACCATGCCGACGGTGATAGATCTTCCCTGATTTACTCGGAGAAGTTCCGAGATTTATGTACATTTAGCTCCTGATTAAACGGAGCTTTTATGAAATCGGATACAACTATTTCTACTATTCATTATAAATTACTTTTTGCCAGTCTGTTTTGCTGTCTGCTTGTTTTGTTGTCGGGTTGCGGTACACGAAAAGTACAGCAAATTGCTTTGCCGGCCGATTTTAAAGGTCCCAAAGAGCTCGAACGTATCTATGGGGTACGCATCACACCTAATGATAATATATTTCTTTATAATGAAGGCGCACGCTGGCTTGGCGTTCCGCATCGTTTGGGAGGAACCACAAAGAGCGGAATCGATTGTTCCGGTTTTGTAACGCAGGTTTATCGTCTTGTTTATGATAAACAACTGGCACGTTCATCGGCCGATATGCTGAAGCAGAATTGCCGGAAGATTGGTCGTGAAGGTTTACGCGAAGGCGATTTGGTCTTCTTTCGTACAGGCGGATCGAAACGAGGTATTCCTAATCATGTGGGAATTTATCTGAAAAACGGTCGTTTTATTCATACCAGTACTTCGGGAGGCGTTATGATAAGTAGTCTCAGCGAGCCCTATTACATTAAAACCTGGCTTACAGGCGGTCGGGTTAAATAATTGTCCCGATCCGTTTGTTTTTCCTCCCGAAAGGCTGTTCCATTAATCGAAAATGTTGTGTATATTTGCACCTTAATAAAATATAAATAACGAGTAAGGTATGTTGACGCTTAAGGTTATAACCGAAGAGAGAGAACGCGTGATCAACGCACTCAAAAAGAAACACTTTAAAGATGCAGAGGCTTGTATCGATAAGGTGATCGAATTGAACGATAAACGACGCAGTGCACAAAATCAATTAGATAAAAACCTGGCTGAAGTGAACTCCGCCTCCAAAACCATCGGCATGCTGATGAAAGAGGGCAAAAAAGAGGAAGCCGAAACAGCCAAAGCGCGTGTAGCCGAAATCAAAGAGGCCAATAAATCAATCCAGCAGGCTATGGATGAGGCATCTAACGAAATGCAGACGATTCTGTATACCATTCCTAACCTTCCGCATATCAGTGTTCCCGAAGGAAAATGTGCTGAAGATAATGTGGTGGAGAAAACCGGCGGCATGCAGACAGCTTTGCCTCAGGATGCTATTCCTCACTGGGATCTGGCGAAGAAATATGATCTGATTGATTTTGATTTGGGTGTTAAAATTACCGGTGCCGGTTTTCCCGTTTATAAAGGTCAGGGTGCCCGTTTGCAACGTGCTCTGATTAATTTCTTTCTGGATGAGGCCCGCGATGCCGGTTATCTGGAGATTATGCCGCCTACACTGGTTAACGAAGCTTCAGGATACGGAACAGGTCAGTTGCCTGATAAAGAGGGGCAAATGTATCATTGCACACTCGATAATCTGTATCTGATTCCGACAGCCGAAGTGCCTGTTACCAATATTTACCGCGATGTGATTCTGGAAGAGAAAGATTTACCCGTTAAGAATTGTGCCTATACGCAGTGTTTCCGCCGCGAAGCCGGTTCGTATGGTAAAGATGTACGCGGACTGAACCGTCTGCATGAATTCTCGAAAGTGGAAATCGTTCGCATCGACAAACCCGAACATTCTTACGAATCGCTTCAGGAAATGCTGGCTCATGTAGAAAACCTGCTCATTAAGCTGGAACTGCCTTACCGCATTCTTCGTCTTTGTGGTGGCGATATCAGCTTTACGGCAGCTTTATGTTTTGATTTCGAAGTTTATTCTGAAGCCCAGCAGCGCTGGCTCGAAGTAAGCTCGGTTTCAAACTTTGAAAGCTATCAGGCCAACCGGTTGAAGTGTCGCTACCGCGATGAGAACAAGAAAACCCAGCTTTGTCATACATTAAACGGAAGCGCACTCGCATTACCGCGCATCGTGGCAGCGCTGCTTGAAAATCATCAGACAGCCGAAGGCATCCGCATTCCGAAAGCATTGATTCCGTATACCGGATTTGATATGATCAAATAACAACAGATTACCTGTTGAACTCCATAAAAAACGGCTGTATCTCTTTGTATTGAAATGCAGCCGTTTTTGATAGAAAACATCATGCCCGGATATTTATTTGTCATGCGGATAGTGATTATACCGGCGTTTTTTTGTATTAATATCAGGCTGATTGCAACAAACCTGTAGTTTTTTACCGGATGATTCTGAGTTATTACTCAATAACAAGCATATAGCTCAAAGGCACTATCCATTTCCCGGATCATCCCTTCGATAGATTCGTAATCAATAATAGATACGGATCAATTCGAATCAAAATCCTTTACAGGTGTCGTTGCCATATACCAGGTTCTGTATCCGCCGGAGAGATTCCTTATATTGGCATAGCCGTTTTGAGCCAGGATGCGATAAGCAATATAACCCCGCAATCCGATGGCACAGGTTAAAATAATCGGTTTATCTTTCGGGATTTCCTGCATCCGGTCGCGCAATTCATCCACCGGAATATTGATAAATCCAGGCATTGCTCCTGTCGATTTAATTTCATCGGGCGTACGCACATCAATTTTCACAACATCGTCAGGCAGATCTTTTAACTCATGCCATTGAATGGTTTGCACCAACTTGTTCAGTATATTTTCTGCCACAAAACCGGCAATATTAACCGGATCTTTCGCCGATGAATAGGGTGGTGCATAGGCATGTTCAAGAACCGTCAGGTCATAAATTGTACCATTTCGTTTAATTACTTCGGCACACATTTCGATCCGTTTATCCACTCCTTCCATGCCTACAATATGAGCACCGAGCAGGCGTCCCGTATCGGGAGCGAACAGAATTTTAATGCATATCATCTGTGCATCAGGATAATAACCGGCATGCGAACCTAAATGTACATACGATGACGAATGCGGAATATTCTCTTTTTTTAAAGTTTTTACATTGCTTCCGGCAGATCCGGCGGTAAGATCAAATATTTTGGCAACATTCGTTCCGATTGATCCGGGGTACGATTTTTCGGAATTTAAAATAATATGATCGGCCGCAATGCGCGCCTGTTTATTAGCCGGTCCGGCCAAGGCAATCAGAGCCGGTTTATTGATTACCGTATTTAATACCTCTACCGCATCGCCAACGGCATAAATATCAGGGTCCGAAGTTTGCATGTGTTGATTTACCTGAATGCCGCCGGTTATGCCGATTGTTAGCCCGGCCGCTTTTGCCAGATTGACATCCGGGCGGATGCCGATGCTGAGCAAAGCAAAATCGGTTATGATTTTTTTGCCGCTCTTTAGCAGAACAACCAGTTTATCGGCTGCTGTTTCGAAATGATCCACACCATCTTCGAAGGTCAGTAAAATGCCTTTATTATTTAAATGGTGGTGAATAATGGCCGACATGGCAAAATCGAGTGGCGGCATTACCTGTTTCGACATTTCAACCAAATGCACCCGAATGCCCTGGCGATATAAATTCTCGGTCATTTCGAGTCCGATGAAACCGCCACCAATCACAACGGCATGTTTAGGTTTCGCCGTGTCGATAAAAGTTTTGATGCGATCGGTATCGTCTACATTGCGAAGTGTGAAGATTTTAGGATTATCAATACCTTCGAGCGGCGGTCGAACCGGTTCGGCTCCCGGAGCCATAATCAGTTTATCGTACGATTCGGTATAGACTTCGCCGGAATCTGTTTTTTTTACCGAGACCTCTTTTTTGCTGCGATCTATGGCAATAACCTCCTGATTGGTACGCACATCAATGCAAAACCGCTGATGAATGCCCTGAACGGTTTGTACAAACAGCTTGTTTCGAGGTTTTATTACATCGCCTATATAATAGGGCAGACCACAATTGGCATACGAAATATACGGACCTTTTTCGAACAGAATAATTTCATCATGTTCGCTTAATCTTCGTAAACGGGCTGCAGCTGTTGCACCTCCGGCAACACCGCCGATAATCAGATGTTTCATATCACTGAGGTTTAATAAGTTTGAAATCAGCTATTCCTGTAACAAAGAAAAAGGAGAGAAAGATTAAAAATAATATAATCCGAATAGTTAAAAATCAGATGAATGCTTATCGATTGTGGGTTTTTTATTTATCAGCAATGTTGTCAGTGTAAAGAAACGGATAAAACAGCAAGGTGATCAATATAAAGAAACTGATAAAGCAGCAAGGTGGTTATTCTATAGAAACAGATAAAAACTGAAAGCCTCTTTTTACCTATTGAAAAAGTAAAAAGAGGCTTTCAGAAATACATCGTATTAATCACGATTTGAGAAATATTTCATAAACTGTGAGCGTTCGTAAAGCGCCGGATCCGGAATATTGGCATAACTCAATTTTCCTTTAAATTCGCTGATCGACTGATATTTAGTCTGATTCATCCACTCTTCCACGCAAGTCAGAATCTGCGAAATGATGCTCGGACCATGCGTATACAGCGAGCTGCACATTTCAACCGCATCGGCACCGGCCAGCAAACATTTAATTACATCTTCCCAATCCTGAATGCCCGTACACGAAGCCACGCTTACATCGCGCACTTTACCGCTTACAATGGCTGTCCAACGCAGCGTATCGCTCAAATCCGAATGACTGCTGAATACATTGCCAGATACAATCTGCATGGTATTGATATCAATATCAGGCTGATAGAAACGATTAAACAGCACCAGTCCGTCGGCACCATTCACCGTCAGCGTATTGGCGATAGCCGGAATGTTGCCAACCATTTTGCTCAGTTTCACCATGACCGGAATTTTCACGGTCTGTTTCACTTTGCGGATGATGTTTACATACATATCCCGCATCGCTTCCCATTTATAATCGAAACCTGTTTCGAGGAAATAAACATTCAATTCCAATGCATCGGCACCTGCCTCTTCGATCTGAGCTGCAAAATCGGTCCATGCATCTGCTTTATAGCAATTGATACTGGCAATAATCGGAATAGTACACAGTGATTTTGTTTTCCGGATCAGTTCCAGATAGTTACTGATCTGGTTAGCTTTCACATATCCTGAAATGTAATCAGCTGCTTCGGGATAATCCTGCGATTCCTGCATCAGCTGATTGCTCTGTAATTCGATTTGTTCTTCGAAAAGTGATTTTAGCACAATGGCGCCTGCGCCTGCCTTTTCAAATTCTTTGTTGCGTTCCGCACTGTTGGTCAAGCCGGAGCTTGCCACGATCAACGGGTTGCGCAATTTAAGGCCCGCATATTGTGTTTCTATGTTAATCATGTCAGATTTTATTATATTCTTACCAACAAAAATAGCTATAAATTTTACTTTACAGCTATTTTTGTCAAAAAATGTATACGTTTCAATATTCGCGTTCGCCAAAGATATCGGTCCCGATACGAATCATGGTACTTCCTTCGCGCACGGCGATCTGATAATCATGACTCATCCCCATCGAAAGAATTGAAAAACAATCATTTGTCCGGAAATAGGTATCTTTAACCGCATCAAACAGGCTTTTCAATTGTTTGTATTCGGTCGTTATCAGCGCTTCGTCTTCAGTGTAAGTAGCCATGCCCATCAGGCCGCAAATCCGGATATGTTTTAGCGACTGCCATTCGGTCATCGCCAACATTTCCAGACACTCATTCTGTGTGAGTCCGTGTTTCGAATCCTCCTGAGCCACATGTATTTCGAGCAGCACACGGATAACACGATCATGCTTTGCCGCCTCCTTATTGATCTCTTCGAGCAGCCGGTACGAATCCACGCTCTGTATCAGCGAGATAAAAGGAGCAATATCTTTCACCTTATTGCGCTGCAGCGTGCCGATGAAATGCCATTCGATATCGTCGGGCAGCGTTTTTTGTTTCGGCAGCAACTCCTGCGCCCGGCTTTCGCCAAACACGCGTTGTCCCGCCTCGTAAGCCGCCCAAATCGATTCTGCCGGATGAAATTTTGAAACAGCCACCAGCGTGACCTGTTCCGGCAGTTCCGCTTTTAAATCGTTGATTCTTTTCGCAATATCCATTTTTCGCGCGATTACTGAATTTATTTCTGTTCGGCAATCAGCTCCTCTTCCGATTTCGGACCACTCAGTTCTGCACTATATGGAAATACATCCATCAAAGCCGTTTCAGAAACCATCGCAATGGTAAAATCGGCCAATGTGCCCTTCATGCCATCCTCCAGTACTGCAATAGCCTCTTTCAAGGTTGATGCCTGTGCCAGCATTTGCGCCGCAGTTTTCTTTTCTGCCCCGCTTTTTTCATCGA
>CAMTPG010000094.1 GCA_947074335.1 uncultured Parabacteroides sp. | reverse complement strand
TATAAATGTTTCATTATCAGAATGAATATTGAAGTTGGGCAATGACCTGCGATGTAGGCAGATTGAGCGCATCATTATCGCGATCCAGCTGCGTGGCATGTCCGGTGCGTCCCATATATTGATACATACATTGTAATTTCAGGTTGATGCCTGAAAAGAAATAATTAAATCCGCCGGCCGGCAGATTGATCAATCCTTTCTGATTGATACCGTTGCGATCATACCAGTCGTAACGTGCCGCCAGCTGCAACTTATCCGTCACAAAATAACCCGCCTGCAGATATCCGCCCCAGAAATTGTAAGCTTTCGAAATTTGCTGGCGTTTGGTAAATTTCATATTCATCCAGTACGCTTCCGCTGAGAGATAGAGCCGGTTATAGAGCCACGAAAATTCCAGTCCGGCGCGAAAATCATTGGTACTCTCGCATTCGGCTTCCACATTATACGAGGAGGAGAGTGCGAAAAGCAGTTTGTTATTATGTAAATCATCGGGGTTGCCCTGATAATCGGGCATTTTTCCTTTCGGCATATAAGCCACGCGGGCAGTATATAATAATGAGGGCAACCATTTATGATCGTCGCTCATGGTTTTGTTGGCAATATTTACATCAATACCTGTTCCGTTAAAGATGCCCACATTGTATTGCCATTTATTCTGAATAAGTCCGTGCAGCTCAATCCCGATATCGAAACCGGTGGCGAATACCGGATTTACGGCATTTAATGAATAGGGAATATTGACGCGTGTAGTGAGCGAGGAGGGAAGCGACGGAAAAAGCGTTTCGCCCAGTTTCACCAGATAAGCCTGATGACCGGGCGTTTTGAACTTCCCGGTGCGAAGGCGCAAAGATTCTTTCATATATACATCGAACCAGGCCTGTTGCAGTAAAGCGCCGCCTGTTTTAGCCGCATTGATGGTAAAGTTAAAGGTTACGCGACCGAATGCTTTCCCCGAAAAACCCAGCAGGGCATTGGGAATGGCAAATCCCGAATTAGCCACGCGGTCTACTTCGGCCAGATCCAGATCTTCGTCGTCATAATAATTAAAATTACCCGATGCCTGAATCAATACATAGGGCTTTAAAATAAAGGAACTGTTTCGGGTTCGGAAGGTGAAACCCTCTTTTCCCGTTAATGAAATCACATCATTGTCGATGTATTTGTCATCGATCTCGGTGATTTGTGCTTTCGCTTCGCCCAGACACAGCAGGGAAAGAAAAAGCAGGAATATTTGTTTTATTGCTCCGCACGGGCGGATTTGTTCTGTTCTGTCCATCTCTTTTTATAAGGAATTTAAAAATGTAAGTAAAGCTTCGCGCTCCTCTTGCGTCATGCGTGAGAATTTGGCACGCGAATATGCACCTTCGCCGCCATGCCACATAATGGCTTCGGTGAGATTGCGGGCACGGCCGTCGTGCAGAAAATAGGTATGACCATTTACCTTCTCCTGCAATCCGATGCCCCAGAGCGGCGTGGTGCGCCATTCGCAACCTTGTGCCAGTCCGCTCACATACTGATCATCGAGTCCCGGACCCATATCATGCAGCAGATAGTCGGAATAGGGATGAATCACCTGACTGCCCAGCCACGGCAGCTTGGTTCCGTTCAGCAAAACAGCTCCGCGCGGGCGCGTATGCAAAGTGGGCGTATGACAAAGATGACATTTAGCCTCCTGAAAAAGCAGTTCGCCCCATTTCACGGTTGCATCGGTTACATTACGGCGATACGGAACACCCAGCGAATGCATATACAGATCCACATCCTCCATTTCGCGCGTTGTAATCTGGATACCGTTCATGGCCATGCCCATCATTTGTATCTGTCCGTAGCAGACTTCCAGCGGATAACGATCGTTGGTAACACCCAGATCGGAAGAAAAACCCAGCTCAACCGTCAGGTCGGCATGTTGTGCTTTATTTCCGCTCACTCCGATCTGATATACACCGCGTTCCCAGATGTAATTCAGTTTTCCGCTGATGCCGTATTGCGGATAGTTACTTTGTTCGGCCAGTTTTTTAAGTTCGTCGTGATCGAGTGCCATCATTTGTCCCATGCCCACATGTCGCAGCGGGATGCGTACGGTAATATTCAGATCTTCAGGACGGATGCTGTCGGCATACCATTCGGTAATCTGGTAATGCGGCGTGATGAGCGCATAGGGTTCGCCGTCGTGAAATTCGAAAAACTCTTCGGTATACGTAACACTGAGTTTGCCTTCGGGCTCAACGCCGTAAATGGATTGATCATGCAGCACACGGCCATAATCGCGGAAGAGTGCGCCGTTCTTGCGGGAGATATATACCAGCATCGACGAAAAATTATACTTGCCCGAGCCGCCAACCGAATGCAGTGTAGGTTTGGTGCGCCCCGCATTTTTATGACAGGCACCGCAAGAATAGCCGGCATAGAGCGGACCCAGTCCGCCGGTATACGGATCATCATCGCCGGTGCGCGCATTATCGTAAAGCGCATCGCCGCTGGTGAAGCGGGTGAGAAGACTTCCCGTAACCCAGGAAGAGGGCTGATCGTAGGCTTTGCTTGACGACATGAATATAGTGGAATTGCCCGCCGATAATTCTTCCGGCAGGGCAACTTCACCACTTGTTTTCAGGATCAGACGATCGTCGAGGCCGTCTTCACAGGCACAAATCAGGAATGGCAAAAAAATATAAAACAATCGTTTCATTTAGTCGAGTTTTAAAACACCTTTCGCACGGGTCAGGGCATCGGCCAGATCGGCGCAGGCATCCATGGCATCTTCAATCTCCGCATCTTTTGTCAGGTTATTTCTGAAAGGAGCAGGAATGGTATTGATCATGACCATGGCATTTTTGATGGCATCTTTGAGTTGTGTATCGGCATCGGGATTTACACTTTTAACCAAATCCGAAACACTGGTGTGGCGATTTCCCGGGCGACCGCCTAGGTAGGCATTTTCGATACTGATAATATTATTGGTATAGTCGGTTAGAGAATTCCAGCTATACCACGATTCTACAGCGAGAACTCCGGCTGTTTTGTCGGTTTTATACAAATTGTAGGGTTCGCCAATTTTAGCATCGCCCACTTCGCCGGCGATATCAATGCAACCGTCCAGAATCTGACCAACCACAACGGCCAGCGATCCGTAGCGGCGTGTGTTGTGCGCTTTCATCTCGTTACCGAACGAAGTGCTGTAACCTTCCACTTTGCCATCAGCAGACCAGGCATAATATAATGTCTCTGTATCTTTCAGCAGACGTGCTGCAACAATCTGTGCATATTGTGCTTCGGCAGCCGTTACATTTTCGGCCGTACGAGGCTGGCCGGCATCAAACAATAAATATTCGAGTGTATGGAATCCGCGAACTCCCCAGGCCGATAATTCACCGTCGGCATTCTCGTCGCCATCTTCAAGTTCATTCCAGCTCTGTTTTTCGAGGATGGCATTGATCTCGGTCATCTCCAGCGGCCAGGAGTCGATCGACGGATCCAGTCCTTCGTAATCGGCCGGACCAAACAGGAACGCTTCGCTCTCTTCCCATGGTTCGCGGGCAGCACGCCAGGCATCGCAGGCGGCATCGAGGTTGGTTTGTGTCTTGGCTGATACAAAGCGGGTTACTGCATTTTGCAGATCCGATACTTTGTTTTTCATCTCCAGATAGGTAGGGATTACGGTACGATCCACATAGGCATCCACCGCTTCCTGTGCCATGGTCTGATCTACCAGATCTTCGAACGTATTACGCGATGATACCTCTACATTATCTTCGTCGCAGGCCGTAAACGAGCAGGCCAGTGTGAGGCAAAGCAAAGCTTTTGAAGCTTGTTGAATCCAGTTACATGTTTTCATCTTTTTTCTTTTTATGTTGAACCTATTTATTATTTACTCAGAAACCAGCCGATATAGGCAACACCGGCCGAGATCATATTTTCGTCGTTGAATGCACCTTTGCCGATTTTGCGATGCGTATAATCGGCCTTAATCACCAGATTTGGCAGCGGATAATAATCTACACCTGCGGTGTAAGCATCTACCTGGAAGCGCTTGTCGGCGGTAATGCCGTCGGCCACACCTTCCATGGTGTTGTAATATTCGTAGCGAAAGAAGGGATATACTTTTTTAGCCGGCGGTGCCGCGGGGAAGAACGAAAGGATGTTGTATCCGATCTCGCCGGCGTAGCTACAGGCATTTTTGGCCACCGTGGTGCGTGCATAACCCGAACTGCTGCTCATCTGCACGATACGACGATTGAGCAGATAACTGTCGCTTAAGTTTCCGTAAACGGCATTCCCGCGGAAAATCAGATTCTTTCCTTTATACTGTACATCGGCGGTGAAGATGGTAACATCGGCCTGCAAGCCCGAAAGTTTGCTTGGCTTTGATGCATTTTTGGCCGTACGGTTGTAATAATATGAAATACCTGCGCGAAGCGATTCGAACGGGCGGTAATTTAATCGCAGCGCCACAGCCGGAGAAGTGAAGCAATCTACTTCGAACATGCCTTGTTTGCCGCTTGCTACCCAGCTTTCGCGCGAAAAGCCCAGCGGATCGAGTCCGGCAATCAGCATCGCCGTATATTCCAGTTTGCCAACCTGCCCGAAAAAGGAGATTCCGTTTTCGTGCCAGGTTGAGGGCATAATCGTTGTTTCTCCTTCAGGACGGTAAACGCCGAAAAAATTTACGGGTTCATGATAGGCATTGGTCAGCCCCACGGGCAGAATTAAATGGCCCACACTTACATTAAACCAGGGCTTAATCAGGCGGGTGATGTGAAATTGCTCGAGTGCAACTTCACCGCCTTTTTCTATTTCAGTCTCATATTCTCCATTCTCTGAATACCATTCCATTTCGCGCGCCACGCCGGTTCCGCCGTATTCGAATTCGATTTCGGCACCCAGAATCCAGTTTTTTGCAAATTTATAATCGAAGGCCACAATAAAGCGCGGAATGGAAATGGTTCCTCTTTTTTCTTTAGCCGAGCCGGTCGGGGTGATCCGGTTCGGACCATAATCCAGATAGCTGGCAGCCATTTCGCCATAACCGCCAAATCTGAATTTATTAAAATCTCCGTAATAGGGATTTTGGTTTGTTGTGTCATTCTCAGCGGTTTGTCCCTGCATGATGGCTCCCGAAAAGCACACAAGCGTTAACAAATAAACTAACTTTCTCATTTTTGTTATTAAATTTTTTGCAAAATTAAGAAGTGCAGCAAGGGAGCGCAATCGCACAGAGTAGGTAAAAAAGAGGGTCGAATACCTACTTTAGGTTAGGAGCGGGCAGTTTTAGGATTAATAGTAGAGTTTTCAGATGAAGGCCTGATATTTTCATGACAGAAGATTCTCGTGCTGATTAAAATCGGTCCATAGTTCGACAATAGTCGGTCTGATAGCATGAAAGAGGTAAAAGATCAATGCTTTTAACAGATATACATCAGACAGAAGAAAAGAAAAAGAGGCGGTTTTATCCAAATCAGATTCCGGCACTGCCGAATTTAACGTCTCCGGTCTCCGAACTCTCAATCCTATTTCATATCTTTAAGGCGACAAATGATACACTTCGGCGATAATTATATCACCGTAAAGCAACAAATTTTACGACCATGAAAATACGCATACCACAAGCCCCAAACGCATTGCTGCTGCTTTTACTCTTTGCCGGCAGTTTTTTGTTTGTTTGTATACATTATATATATACCTATCTGTTTCTGGAACAATTCCAGTTGTTTCAAACTTCGGTGTTTTATCTGGAAGAACGCTTGAACGAGCCGGGCGGAATGAACGAATATCTCTCGGCTGTGCTGGCACAGTTTTTTCGATTTAAATATGGTGCACCATTGCTATTTGCCACATTGCTTACCGGTATTACCGGTTTGTTTATGTTGTTTCTGCGGATGCTCAATGTATCGTGGCGCGGTCTGCCAGCCTGTATTCCCGCTTTAATTTTTCTGATTAATCCGGCTGAATCGCCTGCACCGTTAACCTGTGTATTTGTTTCGCTCACGGCCGTGCTCATTTATTGTTCTCAACCCAATGCTATAGTGCGGCGCATTTGCGGCATGCTGGGGCTGATTATCCTTTATTTTCTGGATACACCGGCTCAGATTCTTTTTGCTTTTTGCTGTGCAATATTCGAGTTTCGCAGCGTACCGGGTAATCGCTCTGTTCGTATTTATTCGTTGCTGCTTATCGGATGCAGTTTGCTTTTGCCGTTACTGGCTCTGCGATATATTTATGTGATACCATTGCGCGAGGCTTTTCTGAGTAAATATCTGGCGCATCCCGAACATGCTTTTCCGGCGGTATTAACAGCTTTTGGTGTTTCGTTTCCATTGATCAGTGCTCTTCTACTTCCTGTTAAATCGGAAATGTTTATGAGCCGGAAATTTTCGATTATTATTCCGCCCGTTGTATTGACAACCTCTTTTTTGCTACTCACCGGATGTACGAAAAATCCAATGGAGCAGGCCTATTATTATGATTATCTGGTACGCAACAACCAATGGCAGTCGATTCTCGATGATGTGCGCATTCGCGGCGTGCAGGATAAGAATGCGCTGGTGTATCAGAATCTGGCATTATCGCATACCGGAAAGATGGGGGATCGGTTTTTCCAATTTCGTCAATCCGGCGTGGAAGGATTGATGCCGCAGGATCCGAAAAGTCGTCTCGAACTGATTCAGGCAACCGAAGTGGCGTGGCAGCTGGGGCATATTCAGGCGGCACAGCGTTTTGCATTTGTGGGTGTGCTCAGTTCACAGCGTTGCGTACAACCGCGACTAATGCTTCGCCTGATCGAAACGTATCTGGTGCAGGAAGAATATCGGGCGGCCGAAAAATACATGAAGATTCTCGAATCATCGCCCGTTTATGCGGCCCCTGCTCATGCTTATCGCCCGCTGCTTGATCCGGCGGTTGCTGCACAGACATCCTGGATTGCCGAAAAAAGAAGCCGGATGCCGCAAACCGATAATGCGTTTGATCTGACCAAATCGTTTCCCAATGCGGTGGCCTATCTGATTGATGATCATGCGGCTGCACATCCGGTTTTCGGATACGGGATGAGCTTTTTGCTGTTATATAAGGAGTTGCATGCCTTTGCGCATTATATGGATCAGTATCGTGATCAGTTCGGTGCGTTGCCGGTAGCTTATCAGGAAGCACTTTGTTTTTATTACACACAGGTGAATAAAGATCAGGCAGCATTTAACCGATATCCTGTAGATCAGGCAGTAACCGATCGGTATCTGCGATTTATGCAGGCGGCCGGACAATTGCCGGCATCTGCTTTGCAACAACAATATGGCGATACCTATTATTATTATGCCTGTTTTAATTCAACACCCCGTTAATACTCAGAAAAACAATGAAACAGTTTAAATCACTTACCTTTATCACCGGCGGTCTCTTTTTGATTCTTGTTGTTCTTTTTTCAGCCTTTTCCATGTGGCAGGATAAACAACCCGATTTCAATATCTTGCACCGGAGTGAAAAATACCCCGCAATTTATCCCGATTATACGGAGGTAACTATTCCGATAAATATGGCACCGCTCAACTTCCGGATCGACGAACCTGCCGAGCGTTATTATCTGAAAATTGAGGGTGGAAAAGCCGGCGAATATGTGCTGTCAGGCAGTACGCTCGTTCAGTTCAACGGCGGGCGATGGAAAGAATTGCTGCAACAAAATGCGGGTGATTCACTGCGTTTCAATCTCTATACCTGTTCGGGTGGGCAGTGGACGGCGTGGCAGTCTTTTGCCATGCATATCAAACCGGATTCGATTGATTCGCATCTGGCCTATCGTCTGATTGAGCCCGGATATGAGAAATGGCATATTGTGGGCATTTATCAGCGCAATCTGGAAAATTTCGATGAACGTCCGATTATCCGCAATGATATGACAGGATATAACTGTATCAATTGTCACACTTTTAATCAGGGCAATCCCGATCAGTTTTTATTGCATATGCGTGCCGAAAATGGGGGCACTTATCTGGTGCAGGATCATGTCGTGCAGAAATTGCAGACAAAAACAGATCAGACAATGAGTCATCTTACTTATCCCTGCTGGCATCCTTCTGGTCGTTATGTGGCTGCTTCGGTAAATGATACTAAACAATTTTTTCATGCAGTGAATGCACATAAAATGGAGGTCTTTGATCATGCATCCGATCTGGTGATTTATGATGTACAGCAAAAACGTATTCTTTCGGCGGCCTCGTTGTTATGTCCCGATTCATATGAAACATTTCCTGCATTTTCGCCCGATGGTAAACGGCTGTTTTTCTGTTCGGCCCCGGCTCTTGAGATGCCGGCCGGATATGATCAGATTCGTTATCATCTTTGTGCCGTTGATTTTGATGCTGAAGCCGGTTCTTTATCGGCAACGGTCGATACACTGGTGTATGCCGTGAACAGCAGTTGCAGTTTTCCGCGCATCTCACCTGACGGCCGCTTTTTAATGTAT
>CAMTPG010000093.1 GCA_947074335.1 uncultured Parabacteroides sp. | reverse complement strand
AGTAAAGAATACTGAGTATGTACGTGAAGATGGATAAAGGGTTCCATAAATTGAATGCGTCATTTCTGTTTTGGACTATAAAGATACGGCTTATTTTACAATTTTCTTCGACAGCACCCGATTATACGGCGAAATAATATATCTTTGTTAGCAATATCAGACATCAGCACATATGAGAAAATCTGTTTTTATTATATGTATCGTATTACTGACGGCTCTCGCAGCTGAAGCTCAGGTTCGATTCGGAGTTCGTGCAGGAGGTGCTTATTCCTCTATGATTCAGAAAGTGGAGGGTTCTAACCGAACCGGCGCACGTTTTGGTTTTAGTGTAGCCGGCGTTACACAGATTCCTCTTTATAAACGATTTTCATTATACTCGGAAGTGGCATTTGTAAATCAGGGCGGGAATTTTCTTTCCAATTATTATGTAGACGGAGCACGTAATTTGAAAAACAGATGCAATTATTATTCCATGCAGTTGCCCGTTAATTTAATGTATGCCCTGATTGTTAACGATATTCAATTATCCATTTTCGGCGGCCCGACACTTGATTTTTCCATGTTTGGCAAAATGAAAACCGAAAAAGAACATGTTGATATTCATTTCGGTCAGAAAGAGGCTGATCTGAAAGTTTTTGATCTGGGCGTTAACCTGGGTCTGCGAGTAGATTATTCCAACTATTTTTTTGCCGTCAATGCATTTTGCGGCACTCTCGATATGCGCGGCGTGAAGCGCGAAGGCGAATCCTCGCTTTATCAAAATAATGTAACTTTATCACTCGGATATATGTTCCATTAAGTTGTCATTTCTTAAACTACCTTACTTTCAGTGCGAAAAAGCATTGAAAATGTTTTTTATTTCACAGAAAAGCAGTACTTTTGCAAGCCGATTATTATCAAATTGTACTAAGAGTTTAATTCTTAGGCTGTTTGTTGTGTCGCAATGTGTCCGTGGCGGCAAACAGCATCTGTAATTAGATTCTTGTTTTTTAGAGTTATTAATTAATTAATTTTTAAGAAAGTGGATACTTTAAGTTTTAAGACCATTTCTGCAAACAAAGCAACTGTTAATAAAGAATGGGTCATCGTTGACGCTGAAGGACAGACTTTAGGACGTCTGTGTGCCAAGGTGGCTAAACTTTTACGCGGTAAGTATAAACCAAACTTCACTCCGCACGTTGATTGTGGTGATAACGTAATCGTTATCAATGCAGACAAAATCGTTCTTACAGGTAACAAATGGAACGATCGTATTTATTTGAGATATACCGGATATCCGGGTGGACAGATTGCCTACACTCCTGCTGATTTAATCAAAAAGGGTGAAGATCGTTTGTTCCGCAAAGTAGTAAAAGGTATGTTGCCGAAAAACCGTCTGGGCGCTAAACTGTTGAACAACATGTATGTTTACGCAGGTACTGAGCACAAACACGAAGCACAACAGCCTAAGTTAATCGATATAAACTCATATAAATAATCACAATGGAAGTAGTAAATGCAATAGGAAGACGTAAAGCCGCAGTGGCTCGCGTATTCGTAAGCGAAGGTACAGGTAAAATTACTATCAACAAACGTGACCTGGCTCAATACTTTCCTTCTTCAATCCTTCAGTTTATTGTTAAACAGCCGTTATCAAAACTGAACGTGGCTGAACAATACGACATCAAAATCAATCTTGATGGCGGAGGTTTCAAAGGACAGTCTGAAGCAGCTCGTCTGGCTATCGCCCGCGCATTGGTGAAAATCAATCCGGAAGATAAATCAGCTTTACGTGCAGAAGGTTTTGTTACTCGTGACCCGCGTGCGGTTGAACGTAAGAAACCGGGACAGCCGAAAGCTCGTAAGAGATTCCAGTTCAGTAAACGTTAATCTTGTTTGTGAGTTTCTTACAAGAGCAAAGCGTTTAGTATCTAAATCAGCAGGATTCTTTTCACATGCGGATATGCAGAAAGACTACCTGACGATTGAGTTAACAAAGAAAGTAAACGATTTAAAAACAAAAACATGTCAAGAGTTAATTTTGATCAGTTATTAGAAGCAGGTGTACACTTCGGACACTTAAAAAGAAAGTGGAACCCCGCTATGGCTCCTTACATTTTCATGGAGCGCAATGGTATTCATATCATTGATTTATATAAAACAGTTGCTAAAGTAGACGAAGCAGCAGAAGTATTGAAAAACCTGGCTAAACAGGGCAAAAAAGTACTTTTCGTTGCTACTAAAAAACAAGCCAAACAAGTTGTCGCTGATAAGGCTGCATCAATCGGTATGCCTTACGTTATCGAACGCTGGCCGGGTGGTATGTTGACTAACTTCCCCACTATCCGTAAAGCCATCAAAAAGATGAACACAATCGATAAGATGACTAAAGATGGTACTTTTGATAATCTTTCAAAAAGAGAAAAACTTCAGATTACACGTCAGCGTGCAAAATTGGAAAAGACTTTGGGTTCTATCGTAGACCTGACTCGTCTGCCTTCTGCTTTGTTTGTTGTTGATGTAATGAAAGAACATATCGCTGTACGCGAAGCTAACCGTCTGGGTATTCCGGTATTTGCCATGGTAGATACAAACTCGGATCCGGCAAACATTGACTACGTAATCCCTGCAAATGATGACGCTACAAAATCTGTAGAAGTAATCGTAGGTGCTATCTGCGAAGCCATGAACGAAGGTTTGCAGGAACGTAAAGCTGAAAAAGTAGATACTGAAGCTGCAGGCGAAGGCGAAGCTCCTAAAAGAGAACGCAAAGCTAAAGCTGCTAAACGTACTAAAAAGGATGAAGACGACGCGTTAAACGCAAACGTTGCCGACAAATTCACTAAAGTAGAAGAGTAATTCTTTTATATATAACGGTGTGTCAGCATGTGGTTAATGAGTTTTCGTTAAGCTGCAGCCGACACACCGTTTTTTTGATTTAAACCTAAATTGAATAACATTTAAAGAAAATAAAATTATGGCAGTATCTATGGCTGATATCCAGCACCTGCGCAAAATGAGCGGTGCCGGAATGATGGATTGCAAAAAAGCTTTGGAAGAAGCTGGTGGTGATTTCGACAAAGCAATGGAAATCATCCGTAAAAAAGGTCAGGCTGTTGCAGCAAAACGTTCAGATCGCGAAGCTTCTGAAGGTTGTGTATTGGCAGCTCAAAAAGGTGATTTCGCAGCAATCGTAGCATTGAAATGCGAAACTGACTTTGTAGCTAAAAATGGTGAATTCGTAGCTTTAACCCAGAGCATTCTGGAAGTGGCTATCGAAAAACAACCGGCTACTACAGAAGAATTGTTAGCTTCTCCGCTGGCTGACGGACGTGCTATCCAGGATCACATTACAGACCGCATCGGTGTAACCGGCGAAAAAATGGAACTGGGTGCTTACGAATTCGTAAAAGGCGCTACAGCTGCAGCTTATATCCACCCGGGTAACAAACTGGCTACAGTGGTTGCTTTCAATCAGGCTGACGTAGCCAGCCAGATGGCTCGCGACGTAGCTATGCAGATCGCTGCTATGAATCCGGTAGCTGTTCGTCCTGACGAAGTTCCTCAGAACGTAATCAACCAGGAATTGGAAATTGCAAAAGATAAAGCACGTCAGGCCGGTAAACCTGAAAACCTGTTGGATCGCATCGCTGAAGGTTCTTTGCAGAAATACTACAAAGAAAACACACTGTTGCAGCAGGAATTTGTAAAAGATTCGAAAATGACAATCGAACAGTATCTGCACACTGCAAACAAAGAACTGACTGTTGTTGCTTTCAAACGTTTTACATTGAATGTAGACTAATCAGCTCGAAAGATATGATTTCACGAAAAGACTGCCTCGATTTTCAGGCAGTCTTTTTTTAATTCTTTACACCAAAATCCTTTCAGCTAACGACTGCCAGATTGTCAGCAAATTCAAATTCCCCGGAAGCGTTTATTTTTGCCGCCGGAAAGCAGATCGTTATCTATTTTTTTTCGATGCCCATGGAATTAAAATTCCACTGTAATGGAATTCATTTTTCTTCGGCATATCATTTTTAATGCCCGTAAATCAAATACTGCCAAACTGACAGATTTATCAAAAACCAGGCATTTAATCCGGATACGAACTTTTAGCGTAATTGTACAATTTTTATTGATATCCCGATTCTCCTTCACGCCTGATGTTTCTTTTTTATATTCTACAATATAGTCAAAAAACACAGATATTTCATATTTTAATCAAAAGCTGCATTATTCTATCATTCTGTAAGCATTTTCATGTTTTTTACATCTATCTGACACTTCACATATTTTTAATATTTATTTCTTATCTTTTTAATAGCAAGATATACATTTTGTCATATATTTGCATACATATAAATCTTATTTACATTTATAATTAGTTTTTAAAGGCATTATGATTGTTTTTGGTTCATATTAATAACATTAAGAAAAAGAATATCACTAATGAAATAAATCGCTTATTATGGAACAAATCATATAAGTTTTACTTTTTGGAAAAACACATTTCATATCACTTATTTATTTTAATCTGGGAAAAGAGTCATCGTGAGATGACTTTTTTGTTATTATATCGAAAACTACGTTAATGTTTAGTTTTAATAATAGATTTTAGAATAAATATGGCGGTCTGTTCGAAATTCTTCCATACATTCGTCGAAAAGATAGTAAAAATGGAGAAACGACTACTTATTGTGATGATGATCTGCTGCCTGAATTCGATGGGATTATGGGCACAACAATGGACTGAAAAAGATTCTGTCTGGCTTCAAAACATACTTTCGGGTAAAGAAAAACTGGAATTAAATCCGGAGACCATGAAGGCGATTCAATCGGGCTCTTTCCTGAATCTGGGCGAACCGGCCTCAAATATGAAACTGGCAACACCCGATGTCAGAATGCAGGTATTAAAAGATTTCTCCGAATATATTCAGACTGATTCCACTTCGCGAATGGCATTGAAAGATTTACCCACTTATGTATTTAAAAAATACGGACCGAATGCCGAGAAAATGCTTCCCGTACTTGAAAGCATAATTGAAGAATTAAAACGCGATCCGCTTTTTGGCGGACATCACGGCCAGGCAACTTTCAGTTCTGCCGATTTAACCAGCCGGAAAGGATATGTGCATAATCGAAATCAAAAACGCAACGGCACCTGGCAAAACTACAATAATCTGCCTACACCCGATATTATCAAAAAGCGAAGCACATTAAGCGAAGAGATTAAACATCCCGAGAAAAAAGAGAGTCTGATGGTTAAAAAAGAAAGCATTACACAAAAAAAAGACAGTTTGTGTATGCGTGACTCCTTCGAATATAAAAGCCCTGCTCAGGAATTCTCCATCACAGGGCTTGATACGGTTCGATTTGTATTTTAAAATCGTTCTTTACAGGTCATTTTATTTCAGCAGATTGAGGATTAATTCCAAGCGGGCGGTGTTTGATTTTGCAGATGCTGAACAAAGAAATCATACAGTTTATGCATTTCGAATGAGCCGCCCAGGCTATGTCCCTTTCCGGGCAAATACAGCTGGTCAAAATTCTTATTGGCTTTCATTAAAGCACTGACTACCTGCAGTGTGGATGCAGGATCTACATTGTCATCGAGTTCGCCGTTTATGAGTAACAGTTTGCCTTGCAGCAGAGCTGCGTTATCCACATTCGACGAGGCACTGTACGATTCGTCGAGCGGATAGCCCATCCATTGTTCATTCCACCAGATTTTATCCATCCGGTTATCATGGCAACCGCAGAGTGATACGGCAACTTTATAAAAATCATTGTGGAAAAGCAGAGCAGCCATGGCATTTTGTCCGCCGGCCGACCAGCCGTAAATGCCTACGCGCTCTGTATCCATATAGGGATATTTTTCGGCAGCAGCCTGAATCCAGGCTTTGCGATCCGGAAAACCGGCATCTTTCAGATTCTTCCAGGCCACATCGTGAAATGCTTTCGAACGGTTGCTTGTACCCATACCATCAATTGATACCACAATAAAACCCAGTTCGGCCACTTTCGAGATCAGATGATTGGCCGGACGGAAATCTTTTACCACATGCGAATCGTGCGGGCCGGCATAGATCATTTCAATGACGGGATAAGTTTTTGCGGGATCAAAATCAGATGGACGATGTATATTTCCCCAGATATCGGTTTTGCCATCGCGACCTTTAGCCGTAAATACTTCAGGCATCTGCCAGCCCTGTGCAGCCAGATCAGAAACATCGCAACGCTGTAATACGGTAACTACCGAGCCGTCGGCTGTTTTGCGCAACTGACTGACAGCCGGAAAATCGGGACGCGAATAAACATCCGTAAAATACTGCCGGTCGGCAGAGAATGTTACCTGATGATTGCCATTCTCGGGCGTTAAATCGGTAAAACCGGTGCCATCCAGATTGATGCGGCAGTAATGCAGGTTGTATGGATCTTCGCCGGGATTAAAACCCGAAGCGGTGAAATAAACTACCCGGTTGGGTTCGTCTACAAAATCCACTTTGCGCACAACCCAGTCGCCTTTAGTCACCTGATTCTTGATTTTACCGGTTTTTCCGTCGAATAAATAAAGATGACGCCAGCCGTCGCGTTCCGAAATCCAAAGGAGTTCCTGACCATCATTCAGATCTTTACGGAAGATATTATAATAATGTACGAATGTTTGAGGCTGTTCATCCACCAAATGACGGATTGCACCGTTTTGTGCATCCAGTTCGGCTACAACATAGCGTTGATGTCCGCGCTGATTAAATTCGAAAGTCAGCGCACGGCTGTCGGCACGCCAGCCGGTAAGATTCAGAAAATACTGATTATCGTATGCCGAAGCATCTACCGGAATCTGAGTGCGATTCTCTACATCAAACAAAACAGGAAGACTTACCGGCAATGCATCACCCGGTTTGGCATAATCGCGCCATTGCAGCACAGGCTGACGCTGATGATCGGGAGCCGACTCGATCAACGGAATACGTCGCTCCTGCACATCGCGCACACGCACTGTGGCCAGCTTGCGCGAATCGGGCGACCATTGTAATGCCCAGCCGTCGTATCGCAGATTGGGCGATCCGTCCATCGAAAGAGCAATCTCTTCGCCCTGACCGGTCGCATCTGCGGGCAGACTTGCCACATATACATTATTATCTTTAATATACGCTTTCCATTGATTATCGGGCGAAATTACCGGTTCCGGATCGCCGCTTCTTCTGCGCCAGGTGCGCTCCTGCTGTTCCTCTTCTTTTAAGAGCGCATTGGCCAGATCCTGTTGCTTGCGGGTGAAATAGCGGGCCAGCTCTTTCTTGGTTGAGCCGCGCTGCTGTTCGCCCGTTACGGCATTGACCAGATAAAAGAAATCGCCTTCGCGCTCGTGGTTTTTATACCAGAAATAATTAGAACTGTCAATCCACTCGGGACGAATTCCGGCCGAGTAAACCAGATTGGCCTGATTCATCACACTGTCGGCCCGCTGATAATGAGCGGTTGTAACCTGTGCATCAGTTTTTTCAGGAGGTAATATCATGGCCAGCAGGCACAAAGATAAAACCCGTAACGAAGTTTGTTTCATCATAATAAGAGTTATATTGTGTTTTCTTTATGTATTCATCCGATGATCTGTTTTATGTCTCTATCCAGTGATCAATCATTTTCCGGGCCAGACTCAGCTTGCGAGGCAGTTCGGGCAAATTAGCTTTCGTAAAAAAAGCGCCCGCACTCAGCTCCTCATCCTGCAGTTTCAACTCGCCGCCGGCATAATCGGCAAAAAAACCGATCATCAGCTGACTGGGAAACGGCCAGGGCTGGTTTCCGAAATAGGTAATATTTTGAATCGTCAGTCCGGTTTCTTCCAGCACTTCACGCGCCACACACTGCTCGAGTGTTTCGCCGGTCTCCAGAAACCCGGCAACCAACCCGTAAAAAGTGCCCCGGAAATTGCGGGCATGCACCAAAAGCAACTCCTCTCCTTTGCGGATCAGCACGATAACAGCCGGCGAAACAGCCGGAAAGATCTGATACCCGCAAGCCGTGCACTGCTTCATGATCGGCGCTTTATGTGCTGTCGGATTACCGCAGGCCGGACAAAAGCGGCTGTGTAAATCCCAATGACAGAGCTCGAAAGCCTTCCCGGCACGGTGGTAAACCGCTTCATCCAGTAAATCATACGAAGCACGCAATCCGATCCAAATGCAGGATCCGGGCAGAGATGCAGCCTCGTTCACTGCAGCAATCCGCACAACCGAACCATCCGGCATATCGGCTTCAAAAAAAGAATCGATCCCGATTGGCGCCTCTGCACCTGAAGGAATCAGATAATGTTCCTCATCTTTGTGTAAAACCAACTGATCTTTGTAAAATATAAACCAGTCGGTTTGTTTATCTGTTATCATTCAAAATTATTTTTGATTGTACAAACATACTAAAAAAGGCTTTATCTTTGCACCTTTCGTGTACACAATACGCTATACTTATGAAATATCTGATTATCTCCGA
>CAMTPG010000092.1 GCA_947074335.1 uncultured Parabacteroides sp. | reverse complement strand
GATGATACGTTGTGGGATACGTTTCATAACAACAGAGCTTGCTTGAAAGAATTGTATACTGCCCGGGATTTCGGGCAGTATTACGAATCTTTCGATGCGTTTCTGGCCATTTACGAACCGCATAACGAGCATTTGTGGGCACAATACCGCAATCACAAAATCGACAGACAGACCCTGATCTTTGAACGTTTTCATTACATTCTTGCCCCGATGGGCATTCACGATAAAAAACGGGTGCTCGAAATAAATTATCAGTTTCTGGATTTAACCACCACCAAAACAGGACTTCTTGCCGGCACCTTTGAACTGCTGGATTATCTGAAACCGCGTTACCGCATGTTTATTCTCTCGAACGGATTCCGCGAAGTACAATTTAAAAAACTGACCAACTCCGGACTGGCAGGTTATTTCGAAAAGGTAATCTTATCTGAAGATGCGGCCATACAGAAACCACACAAAGGCATTTTCGATTATGCACTGAAAAATACCAATGCCGCACGCGCCAACAGCCTGATGATCGGCGACAGCTGGGAAGCAGATATCGCGGGTGCTTACAATTCCAAAATCGATCAGCTTTGGTTTAATCCAAAAAAAGAGCCGGCCCGAGGATTCGAGCCGACTTATACTGTTTCTTCCCTTTCGGAAATTCAGACCCTTTTATAGGGCTGATTCAAAAATCAGATTTTTAGTTCTTCCGGTTTAAAACTCGGATGTGAAATGGAACCGGATATCCGGGAAATCATGCTGTGCCATCTGCAAAACATACGATGAATCAGCCAGATACACATCGCGTCCTTCTTTATCCACCGCCATATATTGTGCTTTGCGGCGTTTGAAGTTATCGAGTGCTTCGGCATTGTCGCTTTCTATCCAGCAGGCTTTATACAGACTGATCGGTTCCCATTTACATTGTGCGCCGTATTCGTGCAACAGGCGATACTGGATAACTTCGAACTGCAACTGTCCGACTGTTCCGATAATCTTGCGTCCGTTAAACTGGTTGGTAAATAGCTGGGCCACACCTTCATCCATCAGCTGCTCGATGCCTTTGTTGAGCTGTTTGGCTTTCATCGGATCGGCATTCTCGATGTATTTGAACATTTCGGGCGAGAAGCTGGGTAACCCTTTGAAATGCAGCATTTCTCCGGCAGTCAGTGTATCACCGATCTTGAAGTTTCCGGTATCGGGCAAACCGATAATATCACCTGCAAAAGCTTCGTCTACCACCTCTTTCTTCTGGGCCATGAAAGCCGTCGGACTGCTGAAACGCATCATCTTATTGAAGCGCACGTGCTTGTAGTTGGCATTACGTTCGAATCGTCCCGAGCAGATTTTAACAAAAGCAATACAGCTGCGGTGATTCGGATCCATGTTGGCATGGATTTTAAAGATAAAACCGGAGAATGCATCTTCTTCGGGATCAACCACACGTTCCACGGCCTGCACGGGGCGCGGCGACGGAGCGATGTTGACAAAACAATCCAGCAATTCTTTCACCCCGAAGTTATTCAGCGCCGAGCCGAAGAAAACCGGTGCAATATCGCCTTTCAGATACGTTTCTACATCGAATTCGGGATAAACACCCTGAATCAGTTCAATATCCGAACGCAGTTTTTCGGCCTGTTCGGGATCGATGTAATTTTCGAGCTCCGGGCTGTTGATATCTTTAAACTCTACATTTTCGGTAACATACTGTTTACTGGGTGTGTAGAGATTTAGTTTCTCTTCGTAGATGTTGTAAACACCGCGGAAACGCTGTCCCATATCAATCGGCCAGCTCAGCGGACGCACATGGATTTTCAGTTCCTCTTCGATCTCGTCGAGCAAATCGAACGGATCTTTACCATCACGGTCCATTTTATTGACGAAAACAATTACCGGTGTTTTACGCATGCGACACACTTCCATCAGGCGGCGTGTTTGAGCCTCAACCCCTTTTGCCGTGTCGATAACAATGATTACACTGTCAACAGCTGTCAGCGTGCGGAATGTATCTTCGGCAAAATCCTGGTGACCGGGCGTATCCAGAATGTTTACTTTATGATTGTTATAATCGAAAGCCATCACAGAAGTAGCTACCGAAATACCGCGCTGCTTCTCGATTTCCATCCAGTCGGATGTAGCCGTCTTCTTGATTTTATTTGATTTTACAGCTCCTGCCACATGGATTGCACCTCCAAAAAGCAGCAGTTTTTCAGTCAAGGTTGTTTTTCCCGCATCGGGGTGACTAATAATTGCAAATGTTCTTCTTCTTTTTATTTCTTCTGAATATTGACCCATTCTCTTAATTATTTCATTTTATTGATTGCATCCATGCAGCCGCGCAAACCGGTTTCCCAGTGCGGAACGGTTACGCCATAGATGTTTTTTATCTTTGCTTTGTTTAATACACTGTAATGCGGGCGTTTTGCCTTTGCCGGGAAATCTTTCGATTCGATCGGATTTACCAGGGCAGGTAAACCGGCCAACTGCATAATCTTCCAGGCAAAATCGTACCAGCTGCAAACGCCTTCGTTCGAGAAATGATAAATGCCGGGCTCGAAAGTGCCGGCTTCGGCTGCGTCGATGATCGTGAGCAGGGCTTTTGCCAGATCAACCGCGTAGGTGGGCGAACCAACCTGATCGAAAACCACATTCAGCTGATCGCGCTCGGCGCCCAGACGAAGCATGGTCTTGAGGAAATTGGCGCCAAACTCCGAATAAAGCCAGGCGGTACGAACCACAACCGATTCGGGACAGACTGCCAGCAAGGCTTTTTCGCCTTCGAGCTTGGTTTCGCCGTAAACCGAAACCGGGCAAACCGGATCCGATTCATTATAAGGTATATAATGATTGCCGTCGAAAACATAATCGGTAGATACATGGATTACTCTGGCGCCGGCAGCCTGTGCCGCAATTCCCAGATATTCCACGGCATCGCGATTGATGCGGCGACACAGTTCCGTTTCGTCTTCAGCCTTATCCACAGCCGTAAAGGCGGCACAGTTCACGATATAATCTGCGGCATGTGCCGAAACAAAGGCTTCGACAGCTGCCTTATCGCAAATATTCAATTCTTCCACATCGGTGAAAAGAAACTGATATTGGGGATAATCCGGTTGCAGGCGACGAAGCGAATTTCCTAATTGCCCGTTACCACCTGTTATCAGAATAGTTTTCATTTTAATTTCAAGTTTGAGTTCGCTTTTATCTTCGGTTGCCTCCGATAGGTCTTATCATCGGGATCGAAGCTGTAAAGTGTCGTAATTCCGAAAGATGTTGCAATCGGATCTTCCGTGTCGGGCCGGATTAATCTTCCAATTTTAATTCGCCCCGTTGATCTTCGCGATATTTCTCGGCCAGAATCGCCAGAAAGGTACTGATCTGTTTGATTCCTTCGAGCGTTTTCTCGCTGATCTCTTTTCCCTGCATGCGCAACATCAGATAACCATATATGGCATTGAAACAGGTTTCGAGTTCCGGAACCTCTTCTCCGCCCGATTTGGCACGCAGCTGAACAATATAAGGAAGCGTTTTATAATAAGCAGCACTGTAAATCATCTCGTTCGGCTCTTTGAGCAAACGCAGATGCAAATCGGTCAGTGCAATGATTACATTTTTGTTGAGCTGGATATGTCCTTTTTCCATTACGCCTTCCGAGCGCATCATATCAATCAGCTCTTCATACCAGCGCTCTATTTCGGCTTTCACCGCTTCGGGCTGATCATACCGGCCGATAACATGTTGACGTATCGATTCCATTTCGAAACGATTGGCACGGATCAAATCTTCAATCTGCCACATATAGAGCAGATATTCGGCAATATTTTCTTTTCTTTTTTCTCTGGCTACGATCATGACTGCAAAGATAAGCTATATTCAGAAATAGCCTGATAAAAATCAGCATCTTTTATACCTAACTGACGGCAGGCCAGTCGCGCAGCATTCAGATTTATAAGGAAAAAGCGGTTTGGTATATGAATCGGATAATCGCCATAGCGCGTATGCAGAAAGGTTTGTCCCTCTTGCTCCACAATTTCATGCTGTCCGAAAGGCATGGATGTAATGTCTTCGCGAATGGAATCGGCCAGCTGTTTTACGGCCGGATCCGCTTCATAATAAATCAGTTTGCCTTCGCGCTCAATCGAAGAGGCAAAACTGCGGAAAGTGGAATGATAGGCTTCCGGCGAATCATGATCGGTAGCCGAAGTCCACAACAAATTGGTAAGCACGGCAATATGAGGCCGGTAAAATTCCAGCTGAAAACGTTTTTCCAAAGCAGAGGTAATGTGTTCGTCGCCTTCGATAATGGCAATGCGTGCCTCATAACTGAGATGAATGCGACCTTCCAGCAAAGGAATCTTGCTGGTCAGTGCATAATCGAAAGGCATTTTCATCTTTTGCAAAGCACAGGCAATCATGGCAATAATCGTTTTCTTTCCCCGACTACCGGCCACAACCACACGCGTTTTCCCTTTAGTGCGCTGAAACACAAATTCGGGAATTGATAAAATTAAAAGACCCAGTTCTTTTGCACGCATCAACTCGGGATTATCCGGTTTTACGCCTGCACCCAACACCACAAACTGAATGTCTTTTGTTAATTTCTCCGGAAACCATCCTTCTCCATGACAGGTACAACTATTTTCAGCAAAGTCCGCAAAATCAGCATCTGATAAATTTTTACCCGAAACACTCACTTCATATCCTTTTTGTTGAATAGTTAATGCCAGATCATAAACCAGTGGTTCATTCACAGAGATTAAATGTACTTTTCGCATTATTCTTATTTTGCTTGCAAATTTACACATTTTCGTATTGATATAAGAGTTTGATCACTACTTTTGTTCATTCAGAATCGCATTCTATTCATTAAAAAATCATTACAACCAATGCTGAAAGAGATATGGAAATTAAATTGATTGATACGGGATATTTTTATGCAGACGGCGGCGCCATGTTTGGCGCTATCCCCAAAACAGCCTGGAGCCGGCGTTATCCCGCCGATGCACAAAATGGTTGTATACTGGCTATGCGCAGTGTGTTGGTAAAGACTTCCTGCGGCAAAATTATTTTAATCGATACCGGTGCCGGTACCAAACAGTTACAAAAGTTGAATTATTATCGGTTTTTCGACTTGATTGATCCCGTCGATGCACTGCTAAAAGCAGGTGTAAACCGCGAAGCGGTGACCGATGTAATCTTAACGCATCTGCATTTTGATCACTGTGGCGATGTAACCCGTCCGTATAAAACCACAGACGGAATATCCGGCCTGGAACTTACCTTTCCGAATGCCACACACTGGGTAAGTCGTGCGCAGTGGGAAAATATGCTGCATCCCAATGCACTGGAGAAAGATTCTTATTATCTTGAAAATATGCAGCTGGCAGCAGATTACGAAAAGATCAGGCTGATAGACGAAACTACCCGGCTTTGCAATGAAGTTGAATTGCGACTGTTCGACGGACATACACCCGGACAAATTGCACCTTACCTGAAGCAACAGGAGCGTACAGTTGTTTTTGCCGGCGATGTAATCCCGCTTGCCGCCAGTGTTTCGCCCGAATGGATTTCGGCCTATGATACTTTTCCGGTCACCAGCTATCAGCAAAAGTTGTGTATGCTGAATGAAGCGGCAACTGAGAATCAACTGCTTATTTATTGTCACGATGCCTATACACCCTGCAGCGGAGTTAAAAAAGTAAATAATCTTTTTATCCGGAAAAAAGAAGATCCGGACATATTGTGCTGATCGTTTTGATCATTTATTTGATAATCAAACTTTTTATATGTATCTTTGACCAACTATTTTTACCTGAACGATCAGATATCATGAAGACAATTCGACACATTATTTCCGGAACTCTTCTTTTATTCACGCTTTTGGTATGCGGTACAGGATGGTGTATGGCACAACAAACACAGACCGAAAAGGTATTGCGCCATGTGGTGCTGTTTGGCTTTAAACCTGACGTTACGCCTGCACAGATTGAAGAGGTGGAAACCGCCTTTTCGCAATTACCGGCTCAGATCGAAGAGATCAAAGCGTATGAATGGGGCACGGATTGCAGTCCGGAAGGATTGCAGCAGGGTTTAACCCACTGCTTTTTTCTTACTTTCCATTCGGATGCAGATCGGGATGCCTATCTGATTCATCCTGCACATAAAGCTTTCGGACAGGTGCTCGGCGATAAAGCTTCGGCGGTAACGGTAGTAGATTACTGGACAAAATAATTTATATATACATTCTAAACTTTAAAACGCAAAAACACATGAACAAACTAACCAAGTATGTTTGTTTGCTGACAGCTGCCGTGGGAACAATGGCCTGTTCGGAAACAAAAAAAGCGGAAGCCGATTACGGCATTATCCCTTTGCCGCAAAGTGTAACTCTGGAACAGCACAAACCTTTCGTGCTAAAGAAATCGACTCCGATTGTATTTGAGGCAGGCGATGCTTTAATGGAAAAAAATGCACAGTTCCTGGCCGGTTACATTCAGCAGGCTACAGGTTATGCACCAAAACTAAGTTCGGGCGGCTCGCACGCAATTCGTCTTTCGATCGATCCTTCTATTCAGGAGAACGAAGGTTACAAACTGACAATCAATGAACAGGGCATCGAACTGGCCGGCGCATCGCATGCCGGTGTATTCTATGGTATCCAGACTTTACGCAAATCGATTCCGGCTGCAGCTGTAAATATGGAAGTTGAACTTCCGGCAGCTGTGATTCAGGATTATCCGCGTTTCGAATATCGCGGCATGATGTTGGATGTAAGCCGCCACTTCCTGCCCGCCGATTCAGTAAAAGCTTTTATCGATATCCTGGCATTACACAACATCAACCGCATGCACTGGCATTTATCTGACGATCAGGGCTGGCGTATTGAAATCAAGAAATATCCGAAACTGACCGAAATCGGTTCGAAACGTAAAGAGACCGTGATCGGCCGTAATTCGGGCGAATACGACGGCAAACCTTATGAAGGATTTTACACACAGGATGAAATCCGTGATATCATCGCTTATGCCGATGCCAAATACATTACCATCATTCCCGAAATTGATCTGCCCGGTCATCAGCAGGCAGCTTTAGCAGCTTATCCTGAGCTGGGTTGTACCGGCGGTCCGTACGAAGTATGGACACAATGGGGAATTTCTGACGATGTAATCTGTGCCGGCAACGAGCAGGCTATGCAGTTCCTGGAAGATGTACTGGCTGAGGTTATCGATCTTTTCCCTTCCGAATATATTCATGTGGGTGGCGACGAATGTCCGAAGATCCGCTGGGAAAGCTGTCCGAAATGTCAGGCACTGATCGTGGCCGAAGGCATCAAAGGCGATAAATCTCACTCGAAAGAGGAATATCTGCAAAGTTATGTAATCAGTCGCATGGAGCGTTTTGTAGAAAGCAAAGGCCGTCATATCATCGGCTGGGATGAAATTCTGGAAGGCGGACTGGCACCTAATGCTACCGTAATGAGCTGGCGCGGTGTAGCCGGCGGTATTGAGGCGGCTAATCAGAATCATGATGTGATCATGACTCCGAACTCTTATCTTTATTTCGACTATTATCAGACAACCGATACACCAAACGAACCGTTGGCCATCGGCGGATTCCTGCCGGTAGAGCGGGTTTACAGCTTTGAACCGACCGAAGGCATTCCGGCCGACAAACAAAAATTCGTGAAAGGTGTGCAGGCAAATCTATGGTGCGAATATATTCCTACATTTGCCCAGGTACAATATATGATCATGCCGCGTATCGCTGCGCTGGCCGAAGTGCAATGGACAATGCCGGAGAAAAAGGATTACGAAACATTCCTGTATCGCCTGGCACGTATGACTGAATTATATGATCGTCTGGGTTACAACTACGCAAAACACATCTTCGATGTGAAAGCCACCTTTACACCCGATACAGAAAACGGACAGATCATTGTTGATCTGGCTACATTAGGAAACGGCACAATCTATTATACACTGGACGGCTCTGAACCGACCACTGCCAGCGCCGTTTACGAAGCACCGCTGATCATCAAAGAAGATGCCATTGTTAAAGCCAATGTGGTTCGTCCTTCGGGCACAACCCGCACACTGACAGAACCGATCCGCTTCAGCAAAGCCACTGCAAAACCGATCACCTTAAAACAGGCGCCCAACAAAGCATATACTTATAACGGTGCACCTGTTCTGAATGACGGACTGAGCGGAAACGATAATTACAAAACCGGTCGCTGGATCGGCTTCAGCGGAAAAGATCTGGAAGCAGTTATCGATTTGCAGAAAACTGAAGAGATTCACGAATTGGCATTCAATACCAATGTGGTTCAGGGCGACTGGATCATGGGCGCTTCGGCCGTAACGGTGAAGGTTTCTGAAGATGGTAAGAATTATCGCCAGGTTTATAGTGAGAAGATTCCTTCTGTAAAAAGAGATGACAAAGACGGACTGTTCCCGCACACCATCAGTTTTAAACCGGTAAAAGCCCGTTATG
>CAMTPG010000091.1 GCA_947074335.1 uncultured Parabacteroides sp. | reverse complement strand
GAGATTTCTGAATGTGACTGGAGTTCAGACGTGTGCTCTTCCGATCTTATCCTTTGAAATGTTCGATAAGGCTGTTGAAGAAAAAGGAAACCTAATTCAACAGTTAAACATTCTGGATCGAGGCTTTGAAACGTTATATGCAAATGTGTCAAAAGAATTAGCGGAAAATAAAGATATTTATAAAGAACAAATTCAGCATATGCAAGAACTGATTGTAAAAATCACGGACATGAGTGTAGCAATTGAGTCACAGGAGAGTAGAAATAAAAATCTAATTGAACAATATTTTAATAAAGAGCGCACAACGGTAAAGCAAGGACGTAAATCTTCTAAGGCAGCACTACTCAACGATTTCGGGTGCTTTAGCCGGTTTAATAATCGGGCTGATTTTAATCAATTTGTCTTTAAAACGAACACGAAAAGAATATGAAATCGACCATGCATCCTGTGTGATGTGTTGTCGTTGCTTCAAATATTGTCCTCAGAATATTAACGGAATAAAACCAGATAATAGATCATGAAAAGAACCATTTCACGAAATATTGCAATTATCACGGCAATTTTTATCATTACATTGTCGGTTATGTTGATTACGAATTATTTTCAAATTCGTGACACTACTCCGCTGCAGCTGGAAGTTATCGAAACATTAAAGCAATTAAATGATTCGAATGCGAATAATCCGGTGCTTCAGGAACAAATACGCCAATTGGATTTAATGGCACGAAGAGCCTATTTCATTCGTTATGACCATTTAATTCACGGCATATATCTGTTAATCGGATCTGTTATTATTTTCATTATTTGTATACAGGTTTATTTCTCGGGATATAAAAATATTCCCGACAAAAATCTGGATCCGATTGATGAATGGGCTATTAAAACCAAGGCACGACGATCCATTACAATTAGTATTGCAACGCTTGCCGCTGCCGCTCTTGTATTTGCCTTTTTATCTTCTCCGTTCTTAAAAGAAGATCTGCGGAGTACCGAAAATGAGACAGAGGCACTATTGGTTAACGCAGAACCCGTATCTTCTGATCCCGTTCAGTATGTAGCAGAAGAACCGGTAATTGTTGAAGAACTAACTGAAGCGGCCGAAAGTACTACAGAACCGGTTGCAGAGGCGGCAGATCTTGTGCCCGAAGAAGAAAAAGAACCAATTGCCCAACCTCAAATGCGTAATAATACACCTCATTACGGATTCAGAGGCAATCATTCGAATGGCATATCAAATGCCCGGAACATTCCTGTAAAATGGGATTTGACATCCGGTCAGCATATCAGCTGGAAACAACCGATTCTTCGTAAAGGATTCAATTCCCCCGTAATCTCCGGAAATCATGTCTTTATAACCGGAGCCGACGATCAGGCACGTGAGCTTTTTTGTTATGATCTGAATACCGGTGAATTAAAATGGACACTGGATGCCACCAATATTCCGGGATCACCGCAACAAATGCCCAAAACCACCGATGATACAGGTCTGGCAGCCTCTACCGTTGCAGCAAACGGCAATCAGGTTTGTGCGATTTTTGCCTCCGGCGATGTCATTTGTGCAGACATGAACGGAAACCGCTTATGGGCCAAAAACATCGGAGTACCCGATAATCATTACGGCTATGCTTCATCATTACTAATTTATGGCAACTCGTTGATTATCCAGTACGATAATCAGAATAACCCCAGAGTGCTGTCGCTGGATTTAGCTACCGGAAATGAAAAATGGAGTAAAAACAGACAGGAGAAGGCAACCTGGAGCTCACCCATAATCGCTACCGTGAATAATACTCCGCAATTAATATTAATGGGAAATCCGGCCATAACAGCCTATAATCCCTCGAACGGAGAACAGCTTTGGCGTGTAGAATGTCTCACCGGCGAAGTCAGTTCAAGCGCCTGTGATGCCAACAACATTGTTTTCGGCGCCAGCGAATATGCAAAACTCGTTGCCATTAATGCAAACAACGGTCAGATATTATGGGAAAGCAATGAATATTTACCCGAAGTTTCCAGTCCGGTGGCCACCGATAACAACCTCTATGTGGCAACAAGTTACGGAGTACTCGCCTCCTATGATCCCAAATCGGGAGAAATAAAAAAAGAGCATGATTTAGGCACCGAATTCTACTCTTCACCCATGATTGTGGAAGATAAAATATTCCTGTTCAGCAATGACGGGAAAATGCATATTTTCTCTGCAGATGATGAATTCAATTTAATCGATTCATTTAATACCGGCGAGCGCACATTAACCACACCCGCCTTTACCGACGGAAAAATCGTGGTGCGCACCGAAAATAATATTTACTGTGTAAATGCAAACTGATATGACATGTCAATGTAACAATAAAGAAGAAAATCACAATTCTTTGATTGAACGTACCGATGCCATTATCGATCGGATTGGCACAAGCCGTGAAATCATTATTCCGCTTTTACAGGCTGTTCAGGAAGAATTCAGTTATCTTTCTTCGGAGGTGATCGAACGAATCTATCAGCGAACCGAAATTGACCGGGCGCAATTAATCAGCGTATCCACCTTCTATTCGCAATTCCGTCATATTCCTTACGGAAAACATTTAATTAAAGTATGTACGGGTACAGCCTGCCATGTAAAAGGTGCAACCAATGTATATGATTCTTTTCGAAGAGAATTAAATATGGAGAATGACGCGATTACAACAAACGATCAGCTGTTTTCGATTGAAAAAATAGCCTGTCTGGGTTGTTGTACATTAGCGCCCGTAGTTCAGATTGATGAGAAAATATATGGCCATGTTTTACCGGGAAAAGTAAACGAAGTAATCGAAGACTTTCTGGCCACTGCCGGCGATGATCAGCAAAACAGCGCCAAACGCCAGGTAGAAAAGCCGGCCGGCGAAATACGTCTCGGCATGGGCTCCTGTTGTCAGGCCAGCGGCTCTACGGCTATCTACGAAGAACTGATTGATGCCTCACATGCCTTGCATATAGACATAAAAATCAAACCCGTGGGCTGTGTCGGCGTATGCAATAAAGTACCGTTAATTGATGTTGTATTACCCGACGGAACCATTACCCGATATCCGAACGTTCAGGCAAAAGAGATAAAGGAGATCCTGCACCATCATTTTAAACCGGCCGGATATATCAAACGAATAAAAAACAGCCTGTTCAACCAGATTGATACCATTCATACCGATATCACATGGGATAATGTAATTTGGAAATCAGTGGACGAGCGAACAGGCATTATCGACAGTTTTCTGGCTTATCAGAAACATATATCCACCGAAGGTTTCGGCTTTCTGGCCCCGTTAAATTTAGCTGAATATACAAATAACCATGGATTTGAAGGCCTGAAGAAAGCGCTGCAACAATCCCGCGAAGAGGTGATTCAGACCGTCCTGACCAGCGGATTGCGCGGACGCGGCGGCGGCGGATTTCCGACCGGAAAAAAATGGGAAATTGTGAGTTCCTCCGATTCAGCCACAAAATATATTATCTGCAACGGCGACGAAGGTGATCCGGGTGCCTTTATGGACCGCATGATGCTGGAATCCTATCCGTTCCGCGTTATCGAAGGCATGATTATTGCAGGATATGCCGTGGGAGCCACCAAAGGCATCTTCTATATTCGTGCCGAATATCCGCTGGCCGTTGTACGCATTCGCAAAGCGCTGGAGATCTGTCGGGAAGCCAATCTGATCGGTGATCATATTGCAGGCTCTGATTTCTCCCTCGATATTTCTATTTTCGAAGGAGCAGGCGCCTTTGTCTGCGGTGAAGAAACAGCCCTGATCGCCTCGATCGAAGGCGAACGCGGCTTTCCGAAACAGCGCCCTCCTTTCCCGGCCGTAAAAGGATTAAATCAATATCCCACATTGGTAAACAATGTAGAAACATTAAGTCAGATTCCTTTCATTGTCAGAAACGGTGCCTCCCAATATAATCAGGTAGGAACACTCAACAGCAAAGGAACCAAAGTATTTGCCTTAGCCGGTAAAATCCGTCACGGCGGATTAATTGAGGTGCCCATGGGAATCACGCTGAATCAAATCATACATGATATCGGCGGAGGCGTAGAAAAAGGAGAAAAACTGAAAGCCGTACAAATCGGCGGCCCTTCGGGCGGTTGTATTCCCGCTTCACTGTGTGATGTTCAGGTTGATTTTGACGCCTTTAATAAAATGGGTGCGATGATGGGATCGGGCGGACTGGTTGTATTAAGCGAGAGCGACTGCATGGTAGATGTGGCCCGCTACTTTTTAAGCTTCACCTGCGATCAATCCTGTGGCAAATGTACTTTTTGTCGCGTGGGCATCCGCCGGATGCTGGATATCTTAAACAAAATATGCAGCGGAAAAGCCACGTTAAGCGATATTGACAAGCTGGAAGAATTAGCCGTCAATATTAAGAAAACATCGCTGTGCGGATTAGGTAAAACAGCGCCCAATCCGGTTTTAACCACATTAAAATATTTCAGACACGAATACGAAGAGCATGTAAACGGCATTTGTAAAACAGGAACCTGCAAAGATATGATCAAGTACCAGATTACGGATGACTGCATTGGCTGTACAAAATGTGCCAAAGCTTGTCCGGTCGATGCCATACCCTATACACCGTACGAAATCCATACAATAAATACAGAACAGTGTGTATTATGCGGTCTGTGTATTGACGAATGTAAATACAATGCCATCGTTAAAGAATCTCTTAATCAGCAAACAAATCGGGAGGTGAAAGAATCAGCAGTATGCAGATAATTATAAATGAACAGGAAACCGCTGTTTTACCGGGCGAAACCATTTTGGAAACAGCACGCCGCATCGGGTACGAAATTCCCTCTTTATGCTATTCGAAAGCGGATAAACACAAATCATCCTGTATGGTCTGTGCCGTAAAGAATAAACAAAACGGACAGATTATCCCTTCGTGTACAACCCTGCCCACACCGGGCATGGAGATTGAAACAGAATCGGAAGAGATCCGTTTAATCCGATCCTTGTCGTTAGAACTATTACTGAGCGATCATAAAGCAGACTGCGAAGCGCCCTGCTCAATGGTTTGTCCCGCCGGCTTAGACATCGAAATGATGTTACGTTATTATGATAACCAACGCTATCCGGAGGCATACCATTTAATACAACTGGCATTTTCATTACCCGAAATAGCCTGCGATACCTGTAAAGTGCCCTGCGAAAAGGCCTGCCGCAGAGGAGCCGTGGATAAAGCGGTTTCTATCCGGGCAATCATAAAAACGGTTTTGGAGCAAAAAGCAATAATAACCGATTCTGAAAACGAAAAGGCTGAATTGCTGCCCGTACAGAAAATTCCGTTCAATTCGCGCCTGGGGCGCTTTACCGAAAAAGAGAAGCATTATTTGAAAGAAAACATAAAATCGGAATCCCGATGTTTGCATTGTGCCTGTGCCGGCGAATCTAAATGTAAACTAAGAAGATATGCCGCAAACGCAAAGATAAAACGTCCGCGCTATGAGGCAACCTCTGTTTTTCCGGCCATGCACAAAGAACATATTACCGGAAATCTGTGGTTTGAACAGGCCAAATGCATACGTTGCGGTCTTTGTGTTTATAATACAGACAATGGTTTCACCTTCAAAGACCGCGGATTTGGCATGCAGATCATTATCCCGGCCGAAAACAAAAAGCAGATCAACGAATCAATCGCCGGCATTTGCCCCACGGGAGCATTATATTGCGTAAATCATTAACACAAAGCATTCGGATTGCATGATGAAATATCTTCTATATAACCTGTTGTTTTTACTGATAATATCCTGTCAGTCAGGCGGATCGCGAGCTGATAAACAGGCCCGATCCTCGGCCGACTGGCCCATCTTCAGAGGCGATGCCGGCCTGAGCGGTTACAGTCCGCATCAGATTCCGGCTGATCCCGAATTATTATGGGAATTTAAAAGCAACAAAAGAACCGTATCCTCACCGGTTATTTACAACAAAACAGCCTATTGGTGCGATCGCTTCGGCCGGCTTTACGGAGTTGGTCCTGACGGAACCCGACAGTTCGATTTTAAGCTGAATTCATCGGTAGAAGCCACGCCCTATATTTCCGATTCCATTCTATATATCGGCAGCATCGACGGCAATATGAATGCCATTTCACTGACTACTGCCGATTTGTTGTGGCAATATGAAACACTGGGACAGATTTCGGCCTCTCCCAATCAATATATCATAAACGAAGATGCGATTTTAGTCTTTGGCAGTTACGATAATAACCTGTATTGCCTGGACAGTGCAAACGGAAATGAATTAAATGCGTTTGAATCAGGTTACTATTTAAACGGTGCCGCCGCCTTATCCGATCATTATATCATTTACGGAGGCTGCGATTCCTGGCTGCGCATTATCGATTGTCAGACAGGTATCCAGACCGATTCGGTTTTATTGGAAGCCTACATCCCCAACTCACCGGCTATCACCGGAAACGAACTTTACATTGGCGATTATATGGGGAATATCTACCATTTATCGCTGGATAACGGAAAAATCAAGTCGCAAAAGAAACTCAATGAAGCGACCGACGATACAAATACATTTATCTCGGTACCCGCTGTATCCGATGAACTGATCTGTTTCCTTTCCGACGATAATCGCTTGTATGCTTTATCGCGCAAAACAGATCAGCCCCGCTGGAGTTATAAATTGAAAGGAAATCCGGGAGAAAGCTCGCCGGTAATCACTGACGATAAAATAATTATCTGCACGAAATCGGGCATCGTCTCCCTGCTTGATGCATCAAGCGGCGAATTACTCTGGGAATATGATACCGGCGAACCAATTGTTGCCTCGCCGGCCGTCATTGCCGATCAATTTTATATCTTAACAACCCGGGGCACTTTATTGTGCTTTGGTCAATCAAATGCTATTTCAACATGACCTGTATACAATTAGAAAATATAAGTAAGCATTTCCCCGACGGAAATAATCAGATGAGGCCGGTACTGAACGACATCAATCTGACCATCGGGCAACATGAATTTGCCGTAATCAAAGGACCGTCAGGTTCCGGCAAAACCACGTTATTAAATATCCTCGGCACATTAATAACGCCCGACGAAGGCCACTATTTCCTGAACAACCGGAATGTCTTTGAAAAGGGAACCGATTTTGCCGAAATACGAAATAAACAGATCGGATTTGTCTTTCAGGATCATCGCCTGCTGCCCCAATACACCGTGCAGGAGAATATCCTTTTGCCCTTACTGGCCTTTTCCAACCGCATTAACGAAGCCGACCTGGACTGGGCCCGCGAGCTGATGAGCCTTACGGGAATCCCCGCAATCGCCAATCAGTATCCGCACGCCATCTCCGGAGGCGAAGCCGGCAGAACCGCTGTTTGTCGCGCTCTGATCAGGAAGCCTTTGCTCCTGCTGGCAGACGAACCGACCGGACAGCTGGACAGCGAAAATGCACATAAAATACTGCAGCTGCTGAGAACGATCAATCAGGAGCTGAAAACAACCATAGTTATGGTCACTCATGCGGAAACAACCCTTCGCGGAGTGCATCAACAAATCACATTAAAAGACGGAATTATTCAGTGAATCTAAATAATTACATAGCAAAAAACCGCTCTTATTACAACCGATTTTACCTGTTAATTTCGGCAGCTGCGTTTATCACGTTCACGGTTCTTATCGGAAGCCTCATCATTGGCGAATCGGTACGAAACACCTTGATAAACCGTGTCGGTCAGCGATTGGGAGATACAGAAACCGTACTATTTACAAATTATGCGTTCATTGACGACCGGATATTATCCGAACCCCTGTTCGAACAGGCCGAAGGCTATTTACTCAGCAAAGGCTTTCTTGCCATACAGGGCAAATTAATACCCGTCAATGTCTGGGGCACAGATAAGTATGAAATAGGAGATCATTCCCTGAAAATAAACGAACCGTTAGCCCGCGAACTGCAACTTACCCCGAATTCACGGGCCGCATCGCTGGTTCTCCGTTTACCGGCAGCCGGATTTGTGCCATCCGGCTCCCTGTTTGTTACAGATAATTATACAACCAGTCTCCGCTTATCATTCGACGGAATTGTTCCCGTAAGCGAAGGCGGCAATATCAGTCTGAAGAACGAACAAACTTTACCCTTCAATGTCTTTCTGAACAGAAATGAGCTGGCCGGCATTTTAGAAACAGATCATAAAATAAACATCCTGTTGTCGAATACTCTTTGTAGCGAAGCCGATTTAAAAGCCCTGTGGGAACCCGCTTTGGGTGGATTAAATACCACATTGCAGGATGGATTTACCGAGATCACCCACGAAAACATCTTTATTCCCGATACAATCGTCCGGAGTTTATCCGCCGCCCGTTTCGGCAACCGGCTCTTCTCGTACCTGGCCAATTCGATTGAAAAAGCGGACGAAATGATCTCTTACTCCTTTGTTACGGCAATCGACCGGTACCAGGGAGTCGATTTATTGGGCGATGAAATTATTTTATCTGATTATGCGGCCGAAAGACTGCACGCCCGCACAGGCGATTCTATCCGTTTGTCATTTTATGTATCAGATGATCTGAAACAATTACAAACAAAAACCGCCGGTTTTATCGTCAAACGGATTGTCCCGCTGCAGGAATTGCACGAAGACCAGACCTTGAGTGCCTCATTTCCGGGCATCTCAACCGTTGCACGATGCACCGACTGGAACAGCGATT
>CAMTPG010000090.1 GCA_947074335.1 uncultured Parabacteroides sp. | reverse complement strand
TAGCTTTCTTTTGTATCAATTAAAGTATAAAAAGAGCTGTCAGGTTTTAAAACGCGGTAAATTTCTCGTAGTGCCTGGGCAGGATCGGGCCAGAAATAAAATGTATTAATAGTATAAACTGCATCAAAATAATGATCAGAATAATCGAGATTAGATACATCTCCTGTTTTAATGATCGCTTTATTCTTTAGTTTCTTTAATGCCAGATTAACCATATCCTCCGAAATATCAATACCGTATAATTTATGTGAGGTAGAATGTGCCAGCTTTTGTAACATATAACCATTGCCAAAACCAATGTCTAATATTGTATTAGAGGTTTTATTTGTTTGCATCTCCATTTTGCAATGATTATACATGGATTGATTAATAAAGTTCATAATATGAGTAGAGATAATGCCTCCAAAACCATTCGGATTTCCGAATTGTTCTGCTAAATATTTCTTCATGAATAATAATGATAAACTGATTATTTTATTTGAAGTGCTAAAAATACAAAATAATCAGAGAAACAGGATGAATTTTAATTCTTAATATTGTGTGTTTGATGAAATACAAAAACACTGTAATGCAAAGAATATTGCATTACAGTGAAAATTCAAATGATTCAGGTTTTGGTTCTGTCTGTGGTATAATTTAGTCAATAATTCTTGTTCCTGCCACATCAAACATACCGAACAGGTCACCTTTTACTTTGTTATCGTCTTCTTTCTTCAGATTGATACTGATATCATATCCGTTGCTAAAGAAGTAAACAACTACTGCGGTCTCTTTTTCTTCGATCCGGTCTATTTTGATGGTTTCGTTGTTTTCTTTATTAGTAATGGTTCCTTTTAATTTATTGTTATCGCCCTTTTCAAAATTCATGATCATTTCCGCATCACCATTGGGTGTTCCGTAAAGTACAACATTCCATTTTCCGGGGAAATACTCAACGGCTTCCTGTGCCTGAGCGGTTGTGCCTAATCCGAATAAAAAAGATACGAGGCAGACTAATAATAAACTTACTTTTTTCATAATGCATTATAATTTAAAATGTTAATTATAGAATTCAGCATATTTGTGTATGCTGTTTATGTGATATTCATTAAATGATTTGAGGTGTTCTTCCAATTGTTCGATTCCTTTTGATGTACAAAATCCGCGAATAAAAGGAACTATAGTATGAAAAAACAGATTGCATTTAGGTATTTTTATTTTATCAAACTTATTGCTTTTGGTGATAGCATTGTAAAACAGTGAAATACCTTCGAGTGCAATATCCGGATGAATTGCGGTTAAAAAAACACCGTCACGTTTTCCGTCGCTGATAACAATTCGGAATTGTTCCCAGATTTTTTCGCCCAGTTCATGTTCAAACCGTGTATTGAGTTCGGGATAGTAATAGGCAAGATCCTCAAAGAATTTATTATTTACATTCAATCCCGATTCTACGGCAAAATACCAGGTGTCCAAAAGCAGACTGACAGCATTGCGCTCCTCTTTATAAGCTTTAAATGAATTGAAACGATTTTCCTGAATCAATGCCAGTACCTGTTCCAGAATATCTTCTTTGTTGCGGAAATATTTGTATACGGTTTTTGTGGAAATGCCGAGCGGTTCGATGATGCGTTGTATCGACATATCGCGAATTCCGTATTTCATAAACAGATCTAAGGCAGTATGTAAGATTTTCTCCTTCATAAAAATTGCTTCGGAAAATATTTAGATGTAAATCTTTTCCACAAAGGAAGGAAAATATTTGTATCATTTAATTTTCCGAAGCAAAAAAATAAGATTGTTAGTTTTATTTAACAAATGAACCTTTATGTACAACGGTCTTTACCACCATTGTTGCGTCTCTGCTTCAAAAGGATTGATGCCTTCACCGATCTGTGGCATAAGAACGGACGAAATCTGCAGTTCCGACAGTTGTAAGGCATTATTTAACGGCTCAAACCAGGTATGTTTGCATAAGGCATATTTACCGTGATGTGTGGTAAAAACCTGTTTCGGATTTAAATCTTTTACGGCTAAAGGCAATTTATCCGGCATCATATGGATATGACGCCAGTCTTTATCATATTGTCCGTTTTCGAGAATTGCCAGATCAATATGCGGAAAACGATTTCCGATTTCGGCATAATGCGAATCGTATCCGCTATCGCCCGAGATATAGATGGTTTTGGCCGCTTCGATCATAAACGATGCCCAGAGTGTTTGGTTCTGTTTAAACAACCGGTTCGAATAATGGCGGGCCGGCAGACAGTGAATGGTCAGTGTTTCGTCGGCCTGATATTGATCGTGCCAGTCCATTTCGATAATATCGGCAGCCGGAAATTTCCAGTATTCCAGATATTCGCCCACACCGAGCGGACAGATTACTTTGGCTGTACGGTTTCGTATTTCTTTGAGTGTGCCATAATCCAGATGATCCCAGTGCTCATGCGTGATGATCAGAAAATCAATTTCCGGAATATCTTCCGGCTTCCAGCCGTCGGTGCCTTTGAATGGCTGAAACATCAGATTCATCGGAAATTCGGAGGTTAGCACCGGATCAATCAGAAAGCGCTTGCCGTTACTTTGTATAAAGTAGGAGGAATGGCCAAACCAGACCAACAGATCTTCGGACCGATCGAGTGTATGTAAATTGAATTTACCGACAGGAAGAGCTGTCTCGGGTTTTAAATCCGGACGTTCGCCGAACAGAAAATCCCACATGGTTTTGAGGCGACCGCCTTCGGCTGTTGTAACAGGTGTGTGATTTAGATTCTGGAACTGGTTATCGCGGTAATTGGGCGATTGCAGGATCCGTGCCAGTCGTTCGGCGCGCGGAGATCTTCCGAAAGCCGGATGTTGCAGGATGGCAACAATGCCGAAAAGGACGACAAGAAGCAGAGTACCGGTTATTATCATTGTTTTTTTCATTGTTTATCTGTTTAGAGGGCAAAAATAGACAGAATTAGTCTCAAAACAGATAAACAAATTAAGGAGATGTGTATACTTTTTACGGATTCTTCCGGTTAGTTCATTGTCCGATACTCGTTCGGACTCATGCCCACGCGTTTCTTGAATAAACGGCTGAAGTATTGCGGATATTCAAAGCCCAGTTCGTAAGCGATCTGACTAACTGATTTATCTTTCTCGAACATTTTCTCTTTTGCCGCTTCGATCAATCGCAACTGGATGTGCTCCTGAGCGCTCTTTCCGGTTTCTTTCTTCAATAAATCGCCCAGATAATTGGCCGAGAGATGCAGATTATCGGCGCAATATTTTACGGTGGGCAATCCCTTTTTCTGCGGAAGCTCCGAGTTGAAGTAGTTGGTGAGCAGCTCTTCGAAGCGGCTCAGAATATCACTATTTACATGTTTACGGATGATAAACTGACGGTCGTAAAACCGCACGCAATAATTCAGAAACAGTTCGATATTCGATACAATGAGTCGCTGGCTGTGTTTATCAATGCTGTGATTCAGCTCGGAAGCGATATTGCCGAAACATTCCAGCACAACCTGCCGTTCCTGTTCGGAAAGGTGCAACGCTTCGAATACATCATACGAAAAGAATGTATAATCTTTCATCATTCTGCCCAGCGAAGTGCCGCGAATCAGATCCGGATGAAACATCAGAGCCCAGCCTTTGGGTTGATGAGGCAGCCGGTTTTCGATTTTCACCACCTGATCGGGCGCCAGAAACACAAGCGTTCCCTCCTGATAATCGTAATAATTGCGACCGTATTTCATATCACCGCATTTCATATCTTTCAGAAATACGGAATAATAACCGAAACTGTGTCCTTCGGGATAATCTCCGTTGTGTGATGTTTTCGAGAAATCGATAATGGTAACCAGCGGATGCAAGGTCTCAACTCCCATTATCTTATTATATTCATCGATTGTGTTAAATTTACAAATGCCTTCCATAATGATCTGTTATGCTTTAATTCCTGAAGCAAATATAGCTCATTTTATAATCCCCACAATCGTAGTGTTTTATATTCCGTAAAATGTATACAAGAAACTGTAATTTGTATCCTGAATGCAGCCGGCCGGAGTCTGATAATCAAATTCCGGCTATTTAAATGGATGCTTTTTGTGCATCCCGGCTTTTCCGGAATTATTTACGCTCCCATACATTGGTTATATCGCCAAATACCAGTTTATGATATGCTTTTACTTCGGCGTATGCCGAGGTGATAAATTCTTTTCCCTCGTCGGTCAGGAAATCATCGGGCGAAACGGTGGTTACTTCGGTCAGTTTGCATTCGATGATCAGTTTCGCCTCTTTATAGGTGATATTGCCATCGGGCGTTTGAACCATGGTGAGTTTATGTTCCTTCATTTTGTCGGAATTGCGCCCTGACTGAGTGCCGAAAATCATGATATCCTCTTTATCGTCTTCATCGAAATAACTCATGGTGTAGGTTAATTCTTTCTGCATATATTCGAGAGTAAACCGGTTGGCACGCAAGAAACACCAGGTAACCGGTTTGTTAAATAAAGTGCCCCAGCCGCCCCAGCTGGCAATCATTGAGTTACAATCGGCCGGCGTTCCGGCTGTTATCACCGTGAAATCCTTATTGACCAGTGTAAACACATTGCCCGGAATCTCTTCGGGTGTGATTTTTCGGAACAATTCGTCAAACGAAGATGAGCGAATGGTTTCTTTGTCTTTTTTTGGGGTTGTTTTTTCAGCAACGGGTTTTGTTTCGCTGTGCTGTTCTTCTGTTTTCTGCGGATTACAGGCCATGAGTACAAACAGCGCACAAAAGGCCAAAATGGAGGTTAATTTCTTCATGATAGTTTGATAATTAATTATTTCTGTAGCAATATATAAATTTTATACCGAATAAAACAATAGTAACAGAATAAAAAATAGATTGTATATTTGTAAGCATACTCCGGATCAATCCAAAACACAGCCGGAATAATCTGCCTAATTATAAAATACAAATGAATAAGAAAACGCTTATCTGCCTGCTGGCTGCTCTGCCGGGACTTTTCCTGATCAGCTGCCACTCTTCCGAAAAGAAGCCGCGCATTGCCATTGCCGGCATTTCCATTGAATGTAGTACATTCTCTCCGGCGCAAAGTGAGATGGATGCTTTCCGCATCGCCCGCGGCGACGAAATGTACAGAAATTATCCCTTCCTGAGCGAAGATTCTGTTTTGCGCAACGAAGCCGAATGGTTTCCGGCCATGACGGCCAGTGCCACACCCGGCGGCATTGTTACGCGCGAAACTTACGACAGTCTGGTGGTTCAGATCCAAAACGAACTGCGTAAGAATCTGCCTTATGATGCACTGTTTTTCGATATCCACGGCGCTATGAGCGTGGTGGGAATGGATGATCCCGAAGGCGATCTGATTCTGAAAATGCGCGAAGTAATCGGCGAGGAGCCGCTCATTTCCACTTCGATGGATTTGCACGGCAGCGTATCGCATCGTCTGGCCGAAAACACCGATTTGATTACCTGTTTCCGCATGGCACCGCACGAAGACCGCTATATTTCGAAACGTCGCACGGTGAGTAACCTGCTTGAGCGTCTGCAAAATAACTCGGGCGCACCCGCTTACAAAGCCTGGGTGAAAGTGCCGATCCTGCTTCCGGGCGAAAAAACATCAACCCGCGTTGAGCCGGGCAAAACGCTGTATGCGTATGTGCCCGAAGTGGCCGACAGTGAAGGCGTAACCGATGCCGCGATCTGGATTTCGTATGCCTGGGCCGATGAGCCGCGTAATCACGGCACGGTGGTGGTGACAGGCGATGATAAAGAGGCTGTTGAAAAAGGTGCCCGCCATCTGGCTGAGAAATTCTGGGAAGTTCGCGAACAGTTTGAATTCGTGGCGCCCACCGATTCGCTCGAGGCTTGTCTGGCTGCTGCCCTGAAAAGCGACAAAAAGCCTTATTTCATCAGTGATATGGGCGATAATCCCACAGCCGGAGGTGCAGGCGATGTAACCTGGACGCTGACCAAACTGCTGGCTCGTCCGGAGTTTAAGAAGGCCGACGGACCGACTTTAATTTATGCCTCTATTCCCGGACCTGAACTGGTTGCGCAGGCCAAAGCGGCAGGCGAAGGCGGAAAAGTGTCGGGTCGCGCCGGCGCCATGGTCGATAACCGATATGCGCCGCCCGTCTTGCTGGAAGGCACGGTAGAAAAGATTCTCGAATCGCCCAACAACACCGAAGTGGTGATTCGTGTGGGCAGCATGCGTGTAATTGTAACCGAAAAACGCAAGCCGTATCATTACGAGCGCGATTTCGATAACCTCGGACTCGCCCCGCGTACAGCCGATATTATTGTTGTGAAGCTGGGTTATCTGACTGAACAGTTGTATGATATGCGTGGCGACTGGATGATGGCACTTACCCGCGGCGGTGTAGATCAGGATCTGGAAAAATTGCCTTACAAACGCATTGAGCGCCCCATGTTCCCCTTCGATAAAGATATGGAAGATCCGGAATTTGAGGTGATCTTTATTGATTAATCCGGATTCATATACATGAACATAGCTAATGCGGCTGTCGGCTCCTTTTGAGACGGCGGCCGTTTTTTATGGCTGCATCTTTGCCGGAGCCCGAAGTAATCCGGATTTTTTTAGTATTTTCGGGAATCGGATTTCCGCTAATTAATCATTAAATACGCGATGACAGATTCATTTTTCTCCATGCTCAATACAGATCCGGATCTGAAAAACCGCTTTCAGGAGCTGTCCGAATGTTGTACGATTCCGCCTAAAACGGTTTTGCTGGAAAGCGGAGCTGTGGCCCGGCACTTTTATTTCATCCGCAAAGGTTCACTGCGTTTGTGCTTTAATGATAACGGGAAAGACATTACATTTCAGTTCTTTTTCGAAGGACATGGCGTGGCCTTCGTCGAAAGTTTTGTGCGCGGAATTCCCAGTCAGTTTTCTATCGAATCCATCGAATCTGCCACGGTATTGCGTTGCGATAAAACGGAAATAGTTCGTTTATTAGATGAATTTCCGGCATTGAAGGCGGGTTATACCGATTTTATATTCGATCGTTTATTTAGTTATACGCACCTGTTTTTATCGCGTATTAAAGATACACCTTACGAGCGATACACCCGGTTAATTACCGAACATCCGGAGATTATTCGTCGTATTCCGCAACATTATATCGCCTCGTATCTGGGCATTACGCCTGTATCGCTGAGTCGCATCCGCAACCGGAAATAGCCGCTGTTTATTAACAATTGTTATTGCCCGCCAATCCTGAAGCAGTTAATTTTGTCTTCAAAAAAACTGAAGATGAAACAACTCAATTTATCGGATAAGCGAGATGCGACAAACCATTCGTTCAAATCGCGCATCGCTCTCCCTGTCAATATGCTCCTGCTGCTTGTCGGAACGGTTATGTCGGTTTCCGGATTATACATTCAACTCGTTTATCATGTGGGGAAAAAGGCGGCAGATACAGCTTTGTTTGAGAATCTGGCAACTCTGCATACCTGGGCGGGACTGATTTTTGTGCCCGTTGTCATGCTGCATCTGCTGCTTCACGAAAAATGGTACAGAGCCGTAATAAAGAAACGACTTTTCAGGAAGAACCGGGTAACCTGGCTGCTCACGCTCTTTCTCCTTTTCTCGGTTTTATTCGGCATCATTCCATGGCTGATTAGTCCGTATAATCCTGCTTTGCATTTTCGGTTTATGTGCATCGAAATACATGATAAAACAGCTGTTGTTTTATTGCTGTTTATGATCGGACATACCCTAAAACGAAAAAAGAAATTATTTGTCCGCAAAGGGAAGAAATAAACAACCCGGATTCAACTGCATTTGCAAATTGAATCCGGGCCGTTAAATGCTTCTGTCCATTTAAAGGATTGCCATAACTAATCCGGCGCTTAACCGGCAATAGTTAATTCTTTAATTCCCTTTTTATACGCGCCTTATTGTTTCAACGCAGCCAGCAAAGCATCGACAGCCTCTGCGGGCGTAGCACATTGGCGTAACAATTGTACAAATTTACTGCCGATAATAGCACCGCTCGAATTGGCCGCTGCCGCCTCGAAAGTGGCTTTGTTGGAAATGCCGAAACCTACCAGACGCGGATTGCGCAACTGCATGGCATTGATCCGGCGGAAATAGGCCTGTTTCTGTTCATCAAACGATTGCTGGGCGCCGGTTGTGGCCGCACTCGAAACCATATAAATAAACCCGTCTGTTTCGGCATCAATCAGGCGGATGCGCGCTTCGGAGGTTTCGGGTGTGATCAGCATGATCACTTTTACATTATATTTGTCGGCTATCGGTTTATAATCAGCCATATAGTCGGCAAACGGCAGATCGGGAATAATCACACCGTCTACGCCGGCAGCCGCGCATGCCCGGCAAAAATCCTCAAAGCCAAACTGCATAATCGGATTGAGATAACCCATTAAAATAATCGGCATGGAAATGGCGGGACGAACCTGCTGCAGCTGTTCGAACAGCAAACGAAGCGACATGCCGTTGTGCAGTGCCTGTGTGGCAGCTTCCTGAATAACCGGCCCGTCGGCCATCGGATCCGAAAAGGGAATGCCCACTTCCACCATGTCGATGCCTTTTTCCTGCAAAGCTTCGAGAATGGATTTTGTATCTTGTAAGGCCGGATAGCCGGCGGTGAAGTAAACGGACAAAATGCCGCTCTTTTTGGTTTCGAATAATTGATTAATCCGATTCATCTTTTTATCTGTTTTTAGTTATTATCTGATCCATTTGCCTTTCGATAATTGTCG